>JAFGWA010000049.1 GCA_016937715.1 Candidatus Goldiibacteriota bacterium | reverse complement strand
TGCTTATTTTAGAAAGAAATCTGGCAACTACAGGAGAGAACCCCTTTTATGAATCTTTTTAATTACACACAATACTTGACAGTATCATTATACAAACCCGAGGGACGGTGAAACAGATGGACGGTGAAACAGATGCTTGGACGCTTAGATGTTTGGAGGCTTGGCTTATAAACCAGAGGGACGGATGCACGGAGGAACGGAAGTAAAATCAAACATTAAGACCTGCAAATAAACTGCCGCGGGCTAAAGACCCGCGTCTACCAGATCTAAATACCTATCCCATAACCGTATAACCCATATCCCATAAGTAAACCTGAGGGTCGGATGCACGGAGGGACGAAATAAAACCAAACATACAGAACAACTGCCGCGCCCTAAAGGGACGCGCCTACCATGACAAAAAACCAAGCATCCAACCATCCAAACCTCTAAGCATCTATTTTTAAAACGGGCAGTAGTCCGCGTAGATGAAAAGCGTGGTGGTGCGATATTCCTGGCGCGTGCCAAGAGACGCGGGAAGACTGTCGCCGGTACTTGAATAAATTTCCAGCAAAGGAGCCGCAGGCAGAGAGCTATCGCCTTCCGCTATTGAAAAAAGATTCATATCCCCAAAAACCTTAACAGCAATACCATAAATCCCGCCTGAATAAATCTGTGCTGCGGGTATGGCAATTAAATTCCAGCCTTTATCTATCCTTACAATTTCAGACTGCGACATAAGACCACTGCCGTTATATAACCCGACTTTCACATCGCCGCCATCCGCGGATTTTATGCTTATGCTTGTAACCGTTCCTGAATTATTTGCCTGATGCCTGCTTACCCACACAAGGTCACGCGTCACTTTATAATACTGAATATCCCCCATCTTTGTCCCAATACTCTGCGCGTTATCGCAGTTTGCAGCAGGCGTCGGCACTATATACGGCAGAAACGGATTGCTTCTTTCAGCACACCCTGTGACAAGCGCCAGAAGCAATATAACCGCGGCAGCTGATATTATGAATAATTTTTTCATTTAATACCCCCGCATGAACTCCACATCCAGCCTATCTGTAACCTGTAAATAATATCATCTGAATCCAGCGAATCAAACGCGTACATTCTTACATTATGCGCGTACTCCGCGCCGGCATCAATCAAAAATCCGCCAAGTGAAAGCCTGTATCCAAGCTCACACCCTACTGAAAAACCAAACACCTCGCCTGTCTCTCCTTCTTCATCGTCCTGTCCGCCGCCAGGCCCGTAATACTGATTAAATCTTCCGTAGCCGCCGCCTAACACAGGCCCCACATATAATCCCGCCGGCGAGCTGAAAGAAGGATTAATATTCCACAGCGGATAAAAATCCGCCGCAATTTTAACTCCCCAGAACATGCCGTCAAGCCCTTCGTCGTTATACATGATAAAATCCATCCACGTACTTATTCCAAAAAGTCCGCAGTCACCCCAGCCCATTTTTATATCTAAATCTTTCTGCGCGTGACTGCCTTCTATTATTCTTGCCAGCGCCAATGTGTCTATTTCCATATAGAATCCGTCTTTTTCATCTTCTGTATCAGCTTTGGCTTTTTCTTTTGGCTGTTCAATTCCCTTTTCTTTTCTTAACTCTTCCAGTATTTCTTTTTTTAATCTGTCTTTCATTTCCTGCTCTGTTTCCTGCTTTGGCACGGCTGTCAGCTGTACTGCAGGTGAAGGAACCGCAGTCTGTGTAGGTGTCGGCACCGGCGTATATGTATCCGCCGCTGTGGGTGTCATTGTCTCTGTGGGTAAAATCACCACTGTGTTTTCGGGTGTGGCAGTTGCAGCCGGTGTATACGAAGATTTTAAATTTGATTTTGCTGTTTTAATATTTGCCGACGGCGTGACGTCAAACGGCACCGCGGCGCTTCCGGCTTTCTGATGAAAAGTAATACCCGTACCCAGCGCAACGCGCCCGCTTGTGGAAATAGAACAGGTGAAATCAAGGCTTGTTTTATACCCTATAAAATTACTTGCGCCAAGGATAAGCGATAAGTCCATATTATCAAAGTTGCCTACATTGTTTACCTGCAGCCCCGCGTTTAAATCAAGCGTCTGCGAGACAAACCAGTGCCCCCTTGTATAAAGCCCCAGCCCCACTGAATTTTCCAGTATATTTAAACTGACTGACGCGTCCATTACATTATTAAAAAAGTACGTGCCGGCGTACAGGTTTATAGACGCTGTGCCGACGCTGCCCATAAGATTGCCCGATAAGAAGAAGTCGCTGCTGCTTTCGCTTTTTGCGCCCGCGCCCCATTCTTCTGTTTTTTGAATTTTCCCGTTTTCGTTTACAGACCACAGTTCTGAAACCAAATCCCCGCCGGATACCGATACCATGCAGGCGTTTCCTTTATTATTATTTCTCCATTCTTCAACTGCCGCTTTTATTATTGTCCTGCGCGTGCTTTCATTTTCAAGGTTAAATTTTTCTGACACATCCAGAAGAAGAATTGCGCCGGTTTTTACGGACGCGGAATTAAACATGCCGCCTGAATAAATATCAGACCGCTTAAAATTATCCAGCGGCGCGGCAAACGCGGGTATTGATAAAAAAATAAAAACCGCGGCAAGAATTATTTTTTTATATATAGATGCCATTAAAAGTACCTCGTAGTGCCGACGTAAACGGATACCGAAGGTTCATCGCTTGCCAGAGTTTTATTAAGTGATAATATTATATCCGCGCTGCTTGATTTTTTATCAAGATACCAGGAAAATCCGCCGTTTAACGCAATGGAAATTGAAAGGCCGCTGCCTGACACGCCAAAGATTACCGCCGTGCCCGGATTTAAACTGTAATTTTCATCAATGAAATATCTATACGTGGCGCCCACGTTTAAATTTAATCCCGCTAATGTGTCAAAACCCGCGCCAAGTGATACTTCCATTTCTTTTAATACCATTATTCCAAGCCTGCCGGAAAGCGCCAGTGAAAAATCACCGCCGCCGCCAAAGCCCATATTGGCGCCGCCAAAACTTACAACGTATGTGTCTTTAACACCCGGTGTTTCAAGTTCGGGATTTTTATCGCGCATCCACGCTTCTTTATCGCTCTGTTTTAACTGCCCAAGTTCTTTTACCCTCTGGCTTACTTTATCACCATCAGCTTTGCTAAGCCCGGTTATGGTCTGCGCGGCTTCCGCGGATGCGCGCGCGGAATCAAAAGCGCCCGCGCCTTCCAGCGCAAGGGAGCACCCCATGTATGCTATTGCCCAGCCTGGGTATTTTTCCGCCATTTTTCTAAAAACGTACGCCGCGGAAAAATATTTTTTTTCGGAATAATACATAAGCGCTGTTTTTAAACTTTCGCGAGCGTCCGCGGTATCAGGTTCCGCGGATTTTACGTAACGGGGCAGCGGTTTATCCGCGCCGGGTTTTCCCGCGCAGTATAATTTTTCAGGGTTTGCCGCGTTAAGAACATCTTTTGCCATATAAGCATGATAGCCGCCGCCGTTCTGCGCCGTTTTCCACATATCCTTTCCAATATCGCGGTAGCCCGCAAGGTGAAAAACCCAGCCCGCGTAAAAATATGCCGCGGCGCCGTATGGTTCTTCCTGCCTGTCAGTATCAAGAAAATTTACCGCGGGTTCATACATTCCGCCCGCGCCAAGCGCCATTGCGTATTCCGGCCTTATTTTTAACCATTCGCCGGAATCTTTAAGCGCCTTGTAATAATTGATGGAATTTATGATGTCGCCCTGAATTAAAAAATCCCTTGCCCCTGCAATACGGTCCGCTGAAGACCACGGCATTGACGCGGGAGCTGTTTTGTATTTTATTTTCCAGCCGCCGCAGTCACCGGGATTAAATTCCGGAAGCGGTTTGGCATATACGGCGGCGCCGATAAACAAACACACCAGAGCCGCTGATATAAGAAAATAAGTTTTTTTCATTTACGCGCGTATCCTTTGAAGTCTGAAATATTGTCAACCTGAAGCACAGCGGTTTCTTCCGGAATATATATGTATAATTTTCCGCCGGACACTGCAATAGACGGATTGGAAACGGCTAAAAATTCCGTTGAGTTATTTTTACCCGCATACCCCACGCCTTTTGCAGTGCAGTAAAAAAGCCCGGCATTGACATCATACGCAAGCCCGGTTACTGCTTCTTTTGAATGTTTAAAAACACCTTCTGTTTTATCAAGCCCTGTAACTGATGACACCACAAGTTTATCCATTGCAATAAATGTGATTTTGCCGTCTCCCGCTGCCGCGGATATTTTATTGGCTGCGGAGAAGAGTTTTTTGTAAACCATTTTCATTTTATCATCAGATGCGCCCTCACCGGACGCGGTAAACACTTCATACCGCCCGTTGGCCGGATTCTTTCCTGTTATATATATGACACTGCCCGTGCCCGCAAAAAGCCTGCATTCATTTACCGGAAGTTTTGCAATCGGCTGAAAAGGGTGAATACCCGTATCAGTGCCTTTTTCTTTCACCGGCGGGATGTAACCAATATAACCCTTTGCGGCAAAATACAACGCGCCTTTTGCCGTTAACATAAAATCATCGTACTGCTGATCAATACCAAACATGTAATTTTTATTTGGGTTAAGCACATATTTACCGCCGCGGCCAAGCCATAGATTACCGCTGCCGTCCATTTTGAAAATTAATCCCGCGCCTGTGTTTTTACTTTCTGCAGGCGGTATAATCCAGTTAAATTTTACTTTGCTTGCAGGCGGCAGAAGCACAGCCGCGTTTTTTAAAAGGTTTGGTTTATTATCCGCGCCGTAAGAACAGACAGATAACACAAACAATACAAACGCGGCTGTTAAAATACGTTTCATTTTGTCCTCTTTTATTTTTTGTTACTGCCCGTTGTTATTAAATAATTCATTTATATCACTCTGCGTATAATTCGGGTTTGTCGCTATGTCGCCCGCTTTTTTAAGCCCCTGCATTACATTTTCCGTAAGGTTGGTTGTATAATTTTTAATTATATTTATGCTCATTTTAGACACTTCTCCTTGAATACCTTTCATCTTGCCTGACAGGTATCCCACAAGCTGATTATTCATCTCTGTACCAAGGGCTTCATTACCCTGCTTTGCCGCGTTATCAAGATTTTTAATGTTGTCATATATACCGTAAACTTCCACAGCAGCGCCCAGCCCGTCTTTTATCTTTTCATTTCCGCCGGATATGGCATCCATAAAAGCATCTGTGCCCGCGTCCGTTACTTTTCCTTCCACTTTGGAATACATGTCATCAGCCAGGAATTTAAGTACGCCCGCGTCTTTGCCGGATTTTCCTTCTGCTTTTTCCGCCTGTGCCATAGCGGAATTGTATTCATCACCGCTTAACGTATTGCACCTTTTTTCGTCAATCACCGCAGGCACGCGCCCTGCAAGGCGTTCGCTGAAAGATTTTTTCGGGTCATAAGATTTAAACAGCGCGGGGTCAACTGTGTCCTGCCCGTCATCCAGACAGACCACATTGGGGTCATTGCATGGATTTACGCGCGGGGTTGCAGGCGCGGGTTTTACAGGCACAGGTGTTGCCCTTTCAGATTTGCCTTTAGTATTATTTTCATCAGGTTTGTGAAACTTGTTATACGCCGTAAGCATCTTTCCCAGCCAGTAATCCCTGGAAGTCATCTTGTCGCCGTATGACATAATATAATTTTCAGGATTATCAAACCCGTATTCAAGCGATACTCTTTTTAAAACTTCCCACTTTTTCTCATTTGACATTAACCAGTTTTTTGTTTCATCCTGTGAATTAGGGGTAAAAAAACCGGTACCGTAAGTGTCGCTTGCGGCATTAACACTTCCGCCTGCACCGCTGCGGCTGCAGTCTATCATATTGCCAGCGCACGTGCATCCCGGAAAGTACGCATTTACCATTCCCGGACAGCAGTGCATATAGTCGTTTGGGTTAACTGATGTTGTATTTGAAGTGACTGTCGCAATTACAGCGCCGCAGAATCTGCATTTTAAAGTACAGCTGCCATATGATTCATTGACTGTGCAGGACATATTTATCCACTCCACGGTGGTGGAGTAACTGTAGCTGAAAATCCCGGCGGGAATGAAAGCGCAGAATAGTATCAAAAATATTTTTTTGATGATTTCCATTTTAAATTTCATGAATTCGCTCTAACCGCCCTGTGTCAGCCTGAAATCCCATAACCTAATTAAGTTCAAATTACCACTTGGCATTACAAAAGTCAATTGAATTGTATTATTGTTGATTATTTTGCAGTATTTTATATTTGGATGCTTAGCTTATAAACCAGAGGGTCGGATGCACGGAGGGACAGAGGGACGGAAGCTTTTTAAAGCAGATGCTTTGATGCTTAGATGTTTAGATGCTCGGTAAAGACAATTATAAAAACTAAATAAATTGTTTCCTAACACTTACACTTAAAATTCGCGCAAGCCGGGTATTTCCGCTGTGCATGCTAGTTACAACCAGATCTTGCCAATCCTCCAAGCATCCAACCTTCTAAGCATCCGTTTTTATAACCTTCCAAGCGTCCAAGCGTCTAACCATCCAAATATGCTATAATAAATATCCTATTACATATGAGAGGAAAGCTTATGCCTTCAAAATGGATTACAAACAAAGGCTCTAAAATCACACTTGTGGTGTCCGGCAGAAATAATATTTTTCTTGTGGAATCACAGGGCGCCACCCTTCTTGTGGATGCCGGTATGGGTTATATGTATGACAATCTGCTTTTAAAAATAAAAAAAACCGGTGCTGCGCCTTCTGTTATCGCTTTAACCCACGCGCATTATGACCACGCGGAAAACACTTCAAGGCTTAAAGCGCATTTTTACGCTAAAGTACTTATTCACCGCGCCGAAGCAGAGCACTTAAAAGCCGGGGTAAACCCGGAAGATAAACCGGTTAAAGGTACATTTACAGTTGAAGACGAGAATTATCCGCCTGTGATACCCGATATTATTATTGATGATGTATACAACGCAGGGGGCGGAATTACGGTAATGCACACCCCCGGCCACACCCCCGGTTCAATAAGCGTAATTGTTGATGATGAAATAGCAGCGGTCGGCGACGCGATGTTTAACGTGTATCCCGGGCAGGCAATGGTACCGTATGTAATGGACAGGCGCGTGCTTATAAAAAGCTGGAAAAAACTACTGGATACAAACTGCAAAATTTTTCTGCCATCTCACGGGAGGGCAATTACAAGACAGACAGTAGAAAAGGTTTATAAAGAATACGCTTAAAACAGATTTCTTGTTAGAAGTATAATATTTTATACTCGGGTATAATTAATTATACCCGGACATCTGCCGATTAAAACTTATTCCCCCGCGAAAAGGCCTACAAGAGAAAGAAGAAATAATATCCCGCCTATTATTAAAACTGCTATCTGCCCGCCGGAAAGAGTTGTTTTTACAGCAAATTCCGGCTGTTCTTTTTTCCAGTATTCATTAAGCGTTTCCTGTACTATTGTCAAAGGCGCAATGGAAAAAAACGTTAATAACCAGTAAGGGTCAGGCAGCCTCCACAGCGCTGTCAGCACAATATACTGTACAAGCATCCATCCCGGTAAAAAAAGTTTTTCAATGCCGGAATTTTCCGCGTGCCCCCTGATATCGTCAAACTGCCTGTAAGTAAGTATAAGCCCCCATATAGGCACAAAAAGCCCCACTGTCCTCCAACCCGGTCTTATATCAAGGTTATGATGAACTTTTAACTGTTTCCAGTTTTTATAAAACCAGTATATCTGATATATCCCGAATGTGGCAATTGACAGCGCTACCATGTGCCATAAAGGTAGTGCATTGGAATACCGTGGCTTTTCCTGTTTTAATATCTGCTGTTCCATTTTTAACCCCCGGATTAAATTATGGATATCTTTATTTTTTTGCCCATTCCATTCGCGATTTTATTAAGCAGTCCAATAGTTATATTCTGGCCGCCTTTTTCCACCCTTGATATTTCCTGCTGTTTGACACCCGCTTTTTCTGCAAGCTGTTTTTGTGTGTAATGTTTTTTACCCCTAAGTTCCTTTATTTCCTCCGCCACCATATACGACAGCCTTTCTTCTTCATACGTTTCCCTGTATTCAGAACTTTTCCGATGTTCTTTTTTGCGTTTCTCATAAATTTTATCGTCGGTATAAACGCCGGCCTTTTTTGTTTTCATTTTTTACCCTCCTTATTTCTTCTCTCTGAACACATTGATATATATACAAGAAATAACTTGTATTGTCAAACTTTGTATGTCGGAGAAACGGATGTGCATAGGATCTAAAGTAAAGACAACTACCGCGGGCTAAAGACCCGCGTCTACCAAATCTAAACCGAGCTGTTTTTTCAATACTACAAATTTGTGGTACGAAAAAAAACATATTACCAAATAGTTATGGTTTTACAATTACAAGTTTTCTTAACTTACCGTTTACTGTCCTGCCGCTTTCAACCGTCACAAACCGCGTGAACCAAATACCGGGGGCAAGGTTGGGAGCGGAGAATGTGATGCGCTGCTCGCCCGGACTGACATCTTTTGTTTCCTCTTTTACTTTTCTTCCGTCAGCGGAATATATCTGAAGCGTGACTTTGGCGCTGCCTGTAAATTTAAAGAGCGCGTAAATGGGAGCGTTGTTTGACGCGGGATTTGGATATATCTTACCGTTTAAAATTTCAAAATTATAGCCTTCCACCGCCGGCGTAAGAAAAGGCGTGGCAGTGATGGTAATTGTGGGTGTTATAGTCGGAGTAAATGGCACGGGAGTTAAAGTTACAGTTTTTGTTATTGTATTTGTTATCGTCGCCGTAACCGTCAAAGTCACTGTGCTTGTTAAAGTGCCGGTTGCGGTTAAAGTATTTGTCTGCGACACCGAGCTTGTAGAAGTGTGTGTCGCGGTTTCAGTTACAGTTTCTGTTGCAGTTTCTGTCTGTAACACCGAACTTGTGGAAGTGTGCGTCGCGGTTTCAGTAACTGTCTCTGTTACAGTTTCTGTTGTTGTCTGTGTAACCGTGTCAGTTACGGTTTCAGTCACGGTCTCTGTGGAAGTTTCTGTCACTGTGGGCGTTTCTGTGTCTGTTATCGCATACGCAAAAACGGAGCACGCAAATACAAACGCTGTTATAAACACTATTTTTTTCATCATTTCACCAGTTTCAGCCAGTACTTAAGCACTTCATTATCAGGCGAATAAAACAGCGCCTTTTCAAAATACTGCGCGGAATTTCTGTTATCGCGCAGGTTGTAATAGCAAAGACCCACTCTCTGATAAAACGCCGATTTTTCATTATCCTTCATGGAATCAAGATCTTTCCAGTACAAAACATTAATACGTTCGTAAAATTTAACAGCCTGCGAATATTTTTTCACGCGGAAATAATAATCCCCGCTTTTCATGTATTCGGTAAAGTTCTGCGCGGGCTCGCGTATTGCCTTGGTCTCCCCGCCTTCTTCTTTTTTATCTTCCGCGCCGAAAGATACGGCATTAATACCTATCCTGTGCGTGTCGCCAAGTACAGCGCCGGGAGAGTAAGAATAATCCAGCGACATATCGCCGTACTTTATTCCAAGGCCTGCGGAAAAATTCATTTCCGTATCCTGGTTAATTGACGCCCCCGCCCTTAAACTTAAAACTTCCAGCGGTTTAAATTCCAATCCAAGCTGCCCTTCAAAATAACTTTCATTTTTCAGGTAATAAACGCCTGTCATTATATCAAGAAGCTCTTTTTCGTTATCCCTGATTTTCCAGGCAAAAGCGCATCTTGCCGCAAGCGGCAGCATCGCTCCTTCTTCGTTTTTGCCTATATTGTTTATGCTTATCCCCATCCTGCCGTTTAAAATATCGCTGTACGTGATGCCTATATCGGCCGCGCCGAAAACGGATTCTTTTCCTATTTTTTCAAAGACGCCTTTAATAGCCGCGCCTATCCCCAGGTTTCCGGTTTTTTTGGCGTACGCAATTGTAAACACATCTGAACTTAATTCAAGGACATCCCCGGTAATAACAGGCCTGCCAAATTGGTCGGCTTCAAGCGCTTCTATAGAACCAAAATTATACCCCTGATACTGCGCCGCAATTACCCCAAAATCAAATAACATCGCCCCTGTAAGCATTCTTCCGCTTATACCAAGCGGCATCAGCGCTTGCGAAGCGGAAACTTCCACTGCAGTTACACCTGACGCGCACGCGGGATTTATATTCAACGCGGATGATGAATTAAGCGCGGAAGAAACACCGCTGCCCAGCGCCGCCTGGCGCGGGCTTAAGCCTGTCAGTAAATATGCGGCTCTTGACACATCCGCGTATACCGCGGACGATATAATAACTGTAAGCGAGAATAGTATGATGGTTTTTTTCATAATCAGAATGATAACATATTTTAAGGACAAATACGAGAGACGGAGGCTCAGATGCTTGGATGCTTAGATGTTTGGAGGCTTGGCATACAAATTCAAAGGACGGATGCATGGATGCTTTGATGTTTGGAGGCTTGGCATACAAATTCAAAGGACGGATGCATGGATGCTTTGATGTTTGGAGGTTTGGCATACAAATTCAAAGGACGGATGCATGGATGCTTTGATGTTTGGAGGCTTGGCAAATACAATTATAAGAACAAGAGCGCGCGGGCTAAAGACCCGCGTCTACCATATCTAAACCGAGCATCCAAGTTTCTAAGCCTCCAAGCTTCTAAGCCTCTAAGCATCCAACCTTCCAAGCATCTAAGCATCTAAACTACTTCATCTTATGCAGCTGCACCATTGCGCGCCATTTCAAACAGCGGCGCAGAATAAACTCCCTTATGGCAGAAAACTTTATCCTTCCAAAAACCGGCTGCGCTATTATTTCCGCCTTTGTCTTATATTTTTTTAAAACTGCCTGCGCGTATCTTAAATCCGCAATTGAACCCGCCACAAGCTTAACCTGATCTTTCGGTTTTAACAGTTTAAGATTGGAAAGCATCATTTTCTGGCTCATTCCGGACGACAAAAGTTTTATGTCCATGCTTATATTATCGGCGTTAATCCCCGCGACAGAAATAGACCCGTTGGTTTCCACCGTTATTCTTTTACCCGGGCATTTCCTGCGCAGCGCTTTAATTAAAACCTTTACCCCGCTTTTCTGCAAAAGAGGCTCCCCGCCTGTTATGCTTATGTTACAGCAGCCGCTGTCAGACGCCATTTTTGCAAGTTTTGTCGCGCTGTACAGCCTGCCCGCGGCATAACTTTCCTTTGTATCACACCACTTGCAGCGCAGGTTGCATTCCGCCAGCCTTATAAAAAACGTGGGATAGCCCTGAAACCTGCCTTCGCCTTCCAGATCCTCGAACAATTCGCATACAGACAGCTGTTTTTCTTTCTTCATTATTATAATCCCCTTTTATGCTTGACCTTGCCATTATAACTATATATAATTCTCTTTTGAAAGACGGCACCAAATTATACTAAAAGGATGTTTATGAAAAAACGCTTGCTGTTAATTATACCTTTATTTGCAATTTTTTCAAGCATACACGGTGCCAACTTAAAAGTTTCAACCGATAAGCCGGAATACTGGCGCTATGAGATTGTCACGCTAATATGTGAATTTGAACCGCCCGCTGCTTCCATTATTCCTTCTTTTAAAAAGAAAAAACAGCCGTCTTTTTCCAATATGGAATGCACCGCTAAAATTTTTCATAACAACGCCCTTGTGACCACGGTGGGAAAAACCACTGTAATTAACCTTTCGTATAACAGAGCCACAAAAAAGTTTACCGGCAAATGGCCCATTCCGTTTAACCCCAAACTTGGCGAATACAGGGCTATGGTGCTTTTAAAAGACGGTTCAAAAAAACACGCGGGTAACGCGGCATTTAAAATAAAAGGCCGCACAGCGCCTGAACTGCCAAAAGGTTTTTCCGTTATGAACATAGAACCGGGCGACAGCATCATACGCCGCGTTCCTGGGGTGGGCGGCAGGGCCGTAAAGGTATGGGAAAATTACGTGCTGTGGTCAAAATTCATGGGCGCGGACGCAATGTGGCACTGCGTGGGCCAGAGCCAGATATGGGACAAACCAAACGCGGTTAACAGCGAAGAATTCCCCTGGGACCAGAAATCCGTGCGCCAGATGGGTGAAGTTGGCGAAGAACTGCACAGGCACAACATAAAATACGGCACATGGATAACAAGTTTTGTGCTTTTAGGCAACAGGCAGGATTTGTCGCCATATGCCCATACAACAGGTTATGACAAAGAAAATGATACATTAAGAAAACTTATCTACGTTTCCATTAAAGATAAAAACAGGCACGATGACATTGCGGCCCTGCTTAAAAAAATGAACAGCAATCCCAACGTGGATTACGTGGGCCTTGACTATGTAAGGACGGACTTTGGCGGCTATGAATACGCGTCTGAATTTGTAAGCGACATGCCGGTTCGCGGCGTGCCATACGGCTGGTACACGCTTACCGAAGAAGACCGCATGCTGTGGCTTGGCAGAAAAATAGAAAAAGAAAAAAACAGGTCGGTCATAGAAATGTGGCAGTGGTGGCGCGCCCATAAAATGTCACAGATAATAATCTACATACGCGAAAAAGCAAAAATTACAAAACCCATGTGGGCTTTCACCCTTACCTGGGAACAGGGCCGGCAGCACGGGCAGGACCCCCTTATGTTTATAGACGCGGGAATTGACATGACCGCCGCAATGTACTATTCAATTGATAAACTCACCTACCCCATGATGATTACAGACTGGCGTAATTATTTAAGCAGGGGCAAAACATCCCTTGTGGCAGGCCAGTGCGTGGACTGGAACCTTCTTGGAAAAACTTATGACCCATCCGGACCTGATGAACACTTTTTAAGGCAGCAGCTTTTAGTGGACAGGCTTATAGGCGTAAACCCAAGCCTTGGCCTTTTCTGGCACGATTTAACGCGCGCGTTTTTAAGTACAAGCGGTCCGTATTCATCCCTTGAATGGGGCATAACAGGCGCGGCGTCTTTTACTTATTTAAGAAAAAAACAGGGGTATTTCCCTTTTACTGTAACCTGGGACGCCCCGGACGAAGTAAAACTTAATACCCCGTTTACCATGGAAATAAACATTAAAAACAATTCCAAGACCGGCGGTAATTACGTGATGAAACCGATGAGAATTGCCAACCTTGCAATGAGCGACGCCATAGACCAGTCCTTTTACCTTGCTCCGGGCGAAATAAGGACTTTTAACATCAATATGCAGGCGGCCAAAATAGACCGCCGCAAACAGAACATGCAGATGATTGCTTTTATGATACAATACGGCGATAAGCAGACACAGAAACGTTACTTTGAATATAAATACGTGAAGGTAGAACAAAATGACAAATGATTATATGAAGTTTATAAGAAATTTCAGCATTATCGCGCACATAGACCACGGCAAGTCCACGCTTGCGGACCGCCTGCTGGAAGAAACGCATACCGTTGAAAAAAGAAACATGAAAGCGCAGTATCTGGACAGCATGGAACTGGAACGCGAGCGCGGCATAACTATTAAAGCCAAAGCCGTGCAGATACATTACGTGAAAGACGGACAGGAATACACCTTAAACCTTGTGGATACCCCCGGCCACGTTGATTTCACATACGAAGTTTCCAGGTCGCTTATCGCGTCTGAAGGCGCGCTTTTAGTGGTGGACGCGTCGCAGGGCGTGGAAGCGCAGACAATGGCCAATACCCACATTGCGGTAAGAAACAACCTTACATTAATCCCCGTAATCAACAAAATTGACATGCCCGCCGCCGACCCGGAAAAAGTAATGATGGAACTTGAAGAGCTGCTTGCCATCCCTTCCGAAGAATGCATAAAAGCAAGCGCCAAAGAAGGCATTGGCATAACAGAAATTCTTGACGCGGTAGTGGACAGAATTAAACCCCCCACCGGCGATGTTAACGCGCCTTTAAAAGCGCTTGTAATGGACGCGCAGTTTGATTATTACAAAGGCGTTATAATTTTCATAAGGCTTTATGACGGCTCCATAAAAAAAGGCATGCGCATCAATATGATGGCCAGCGGCACCAACTGGGACGTTACCACCCTTGGAATTTTTAAACCCGGCATGGTGGAAACAGATGAACTGACTGCCGGCAACACCGGTTTTATCACGGCGGGAATCAAAAGTTTAAAAGACATAAAAATAGGCGATACAGTAACAGACACTTATAAACCCTGCGCGGACCCGCTTCCCGGATATCAGGAAGTAAAGCCAATGGTATTCTGCGGATTGTTCCCTGTTTTAAATGACCAGTACGCGGAATTAAAAGAAGCACTTTTAAAACTTCAGCTTAACGATTCATCCCTTACCTTCACGTCGGAATCATCGGAAGCGCTTGGTTTTGGATACCGCTGCGGATTTTTAGGGCTGCTGCACATGGAAATTGTTCAGGAAAGGCTTGAACGCGAATATAATTTAAACCTTATAGCCACCGCGCCTAACGTTGAATACAAAGTTTATACCACGGCCAAAGAAGTGCTTATCTGCGACGCGCCTTCTGATATGCCGGAAGCCGGCAGGATAGAAAAGATAGAGGAACCGTTTGTGAAGTTTTCCATCATAACCCCGCCGGAATACATAGGCGCCATGATGCAGCTTTGCCAGAGCAAGCGCGGAATGTATAAAACAACTGAATACATGTCCACAACAAGGGCGGTACTTCACTATGAAATGCCGCTTGCGGAAATAATCTGGGACTTTTATGACAAACTTAAATCAATGTCGCGCGGCTACGCTTCAATGGACTATGAAATCCTTGATTACAGGCCGGCCGACCTTGACCGCGTGGATATTCTTGTAAACCACGAACCCGTTGATTCGCTTTCATTTATAACACACGCGGACTTTGCGTATGCCAAAGCGCGCGACTTAACCGAAAAATTAAAGGACGCGATACCCCGCCAGCAGTTTCCCGTGCCCATACAGGGCGCCATAGGCGCGCAGATAATAGCCAGGGAAACAATTCCCGCGCTTAGAAAAGACGTGCTTGCAAAGTGCTATGGCGGCGACATCACAAGAAAAAGGAAGCTGCTTGAAAAACAGAAAGAGGGAAAGAAAAGGATGAAACAGATTGGCTCCGTGGAAATCCCGCAGGAAGCCTTCCTTGCCATATTGAAAGTCGATTGATTATCCCCTTTATTTCAGTATTGATAACCGCACCCTTTTAAGGCTCGTGTAGTTGGTTTAGTCCTTTATCGTAGAGGCGCAATATATTGCGTCTCGTTCTAATTCTTTCATTTTTTTGTTTAACTTCCGCTCCCTGTCATCTCCGCCATAGTATTTTTATTGCTGCGACGGCCGGGAAAAGGCGCGGCTACCGGTACAAAACCAATAAAAAAAACAAAACAGAGGCGCTATATATTGCGCCTCTACGATAAAGAACCGGGAGCTGCCCTTAAATAAAAAATCAACCCCATCACTGCAAGAATAAACGCCGCGTAAATTAGCGAGCGCCTTTTTTCCGCTTTTATCCACGCGGCTTTATCGGTTTTCTGCGTATCATCAAGCGTTTTAAACCCTGACACAAGCACAAAATACCGCGTAAGATAAATAACAAAAAGGATTCCTGTTATGTAATACTTTGCGTTTTGTAATGCCGATATTATTCCATAAACATTCCAGATAAGCGCTTCATCGCCTGACGCGGAAGCAGCCATAAGCAGCCCTAATAACACAAGGACAAAAACCGTAAAAACATATATCAATAATCCCGCTATAATACCCAGAATCTTTGCCGCCCTTTCAAATTTTAAATCGCTTTCCCTGCCGGCGTTTATTTCAGACATCCTTTTAACGCTTATCACAATCTGAAATATCACAAAGATAAAAAGTACCGCCCCAAACGCGTAAGGGTTTGCCCCCGCTTTATACATAATAAAAAGCAGTGCTGCCAGAGCAAGCGTGACAAATGGGAGATATTTTTTTATTTTTTTCATTATTATCCTTCTCTATATATTTTTTATTCTTTGTATTCGTAGGGACAGCGCTCCCGCGCTGTCCGGCCTTTTCTATGTTATTTGCGCTTTCCGCCTTGCAATTATTAATTTTACAAATTAAAAACAATCCTAAACCGCGGGACGCGCAGGAGCACGTCCCCTACAAGTACAAAATATTAATCTAAAAATACCACCCCGAACCTATCATAAACCCGCCCGGATTTTTTGTTCCGTTGACCGTCCGAAAATCATTAAAATATACAATTTCCACTTTCAGGATATTATTTACATAACCCACACCCGCGGAAACAGAAGTCCTTACCGCGTATTCGTTTTCAAATGGATTAGAGTTATTTTTATTCTCACCGGACTTGATGCCGGCTTTTATAATAAAATTATCCCCTGCATTTCCCTGAATTCCAAGTTTAAACTGCCGTTTAAAAACATATTCAGCCGGCACTCCGGACATTAATTCCACGCGTGAGCGTGCTTCAAAAACATTATCAATATCAAAATTAAAACTTATAAAATCAACCGGCCTGAAGTTTATACCAATATTTACAAACACCGGCATCATGCATTTTGACAGTATGGAATAATCATCAAGAACGTATATAAAAGAAGAATTTATAAGATTCTTTACCGCTACCCCCGTCCTTACCCTTTCATTTATTTCAAAAAGCATGCCCGCGTCAAACGACACGCCTTCGGCTATACCGGACAACGCAATTATATTAAAAGCCGCGCCTGCTTTTACCGCCCCTAAGTCATACCCGAATCCTCCGGTTAAAAGCAAAGTGTCTTCCAGATAACTGTTTCCCTGCGCATCCACGGTAAGTTTGTCTCCCGCCTGCGTAAAAACCGCCCTGAACCCGAACCCTTTAAATGCAGCGCCTGCGGATACTCCGGAATTGAAATAGTTTTCTTTGGCCGTTTCTCCCAAAAAATCATAATTCATTATTTTACCGTCAATTGATATGGTATTTTTTTTAACATAAACCATACCTGCGGGATTGTAATAAAGCGCGGTTTCATCATCCGCGCCGGCGGTATTTGCCCCGGATACCGCGGCGCCTGACGCGGGTTCATAAAAAAACGGTATATCCAGCGCGCAGATATTAATATACATAAAAAGAAAAATTAAACCCGTTATTGCCGCTTTTTTCATCATTCCCCCAAAAATTCATCTGCCTTTCACACTTTCTATTATATCACATATAAAATACATCATTTTTTGTATGCTGTTTTTTTAGGGGTTTTTTAAGGCCAGGGACATAGAGGGGTTTTACGAGCTAACGAGTAACTCAACCCTGGCCAGTTAAATTTATAACAGATACTTTTATTATAGTCAAGCAGGTTTTTTGTAAGATTGACAGGGTATTACCTTAAAATAATTTTTATGCGCGTAAATAACTATAACTATTTACGTCAGATTTATTATATAAAAAACAATAATTTAAATATAAATATATAAAAACTGCGCTATCTTTTGCGCACATTCATGTCGTATATCAGCTTAAAACCTTTTAAGGTAAAATCACTATCTTTTATAACGCGCTTTTCATTCAGCCTTTTAATTACCAGCGGGTTTACCTCTCCGCCGGTAAATATTATGGTGACATCTTTTATCTTCATCTCTTTTTTTATCATCTTTACGGTTTCGTTTATTCCGCCAATTATGCCGTTTAAAACCCCGCTTGTGATTGACTGTTCCGTTGTTTTTCCTATGCCTATATCCACATATTTAAGGTTTATCTTTGGAAGTTTGGCTGTGCGGGCAAACAGGGCGTGAAGTGACATATATATCCCCGGCATTATCGCGCCCCCAAGAAAATTACCTTTTTTATCCAGCACATCAAAGTTTATTGATGTTCCCAGGTCTATTATTATGGTGTCTTTGCCCTTGTTTACATTATAGGCTTTTGCCGCGTTGGCAAGACGGTCATCGCCGACCTCGTTCTTATTGCGGTATTTATTTTTAATGTTAAGCTTTGTCTTAGGCCCTATGGTAACAGGCTTAAAACCAAAATATTTTTTTATCATTCCCGTAAAACTTTCAGTGATAACAGGCACCACGCTTCCCACTATGGCGCCTTTTATGTCAGATACAGCGGTTTTATTTATTTCCAGCAGCTGTTTAATCTGGGTGTAATACTGGTCTTCTGTCAGATTTATATTTGTGCGCAGACGGAAACTGAAAAGAAGATTATCCTGTGAAAATACGCCTGCCGTTATATTGCTGTTGCCTACATCCAGTACCAGGACATATCCTTTTGAAATAGTTTC
Source organism: Candidatus Goldiibacteriota bacterium (assembly GCA_016937715.1). Taxonomy (NCBI): domain Bacteria; phylum Candidatus Goldiibacteriota; species Candidatus Goldiibacteriota bacterium. The sequence goes on along the minus strand of JAFGWA010000049.1, from coordinate 7,119 downwards.
TTCAGCCATCATTTCCGCCTTTTTCCTGCCGCATCAGCAGCAGGGATAAAAAAAGGCGCCGTTTCCGGCGCCTTAGAATTTTTTATTTTCTATCCAAGCCTGTATACAATACCGTGGCCGCCCTGCGGATGTTCCCATTCCACAGCTTCCGGCGCCGCAACCCTGCAAGTGCCGCATTCAAGGCAGTTTTCAAAAGAAACCACCACTTCGTCCTTTTCGTTTAAGGTATAAACCTTTGCCGGACAGATAAACAATTTATCGTTTACAAGCTTTTTTGCGGCTTCACCTGACTTAAAACCGTCTTTAATTTTTAAATGTGTCTGATGAAACAGGGTGAATTTATCAAGCCCCAGCTTGTCTTCCATTGTGGTAAATTTGCTCATATGATTACCCTCCTGCCCTTAAGGCCTGTTAATGCGAAGCTGATGGGATTTTCTTTCCTTAACAGCCTCATTACAAGGCGCATCTGTTTGGCGTTCTTGGATTCGCCGTCTACCGTAAACATATCGCGCACAAATTCTTCCATTATCACGGGATACTTTTCAAACAGCTGCGGTGTGGTATCAAGCACGTGCGCCAGATGGCGGAATTTCTTCATGTCTTTCATCACAAAACTTTCCCTTAAACGGTGTTCGTATCTTGCCGTCATGGCTTCGCTGAAATCATTTGCCTCTTTTGCTTTTATGACAGTCTCTCCGGCAAGTTTTCCGGACATCATCGCAAGGTTTGTGCCTTCGTGGAAAAGCGACGCGTTTACAAAACCCGCGGCATCGCCGACTACCAGCACATTATCCTTATATAATTTTGAAAGTTTGTTGTAACCGCCGTCAGGAATTAAATGCGCGGCGTATTCCCTCTGCTCCCCGCCGTTTACAAGCGGCTTAATTGCAGGGTGGCTTTTAAACCATTCCAGCAGGTCATTAGGGTTAATTTTGTGTTCCATAAGCGATTTAATTGTACCGCCTACTCCCACTGATATTGTATTTTTGTTTGTATAAATAAAACCGGACCCAATGGCGCCCTTTGCGGCGTATCCAAAATATTCGTAAGCCACGCCTTCACCGTCATTTAAGCCAAAGCGGTCCATTATTTTTTCTTCCGGGAATTCAATAACTTCTTTGATACCCACAATGGTGCATTCAGGGGCAAGTTCCTTGTGCATATCAAGCTGCTTTGCAAGAAGGGAATTTACGCCGTCGGCAAGGATAACACAGTCGGCATAAATGTCGCCGTCATCCATCCTGGCTTTTACCCCGTTAATTTTTCCTTTTTCGTCCCTTAAAAATCCGTCCACCACGCATCCGGTAAGAATCATGGCGCCTGCTTCTTCGGTTTTCTCGGAAAACCATTTATCAAATTTTGCCCTTAATACCGTATAACTGTTATTGTGCGGCTGCTGCGCGAACTTTGAAAACTTAAAACCGCCGCCTATTTCGCCGTCCGGGGTTAAAAGCGACCAGCGCCTTTTAGTGACAACCCTTTCTAATGGCGCGTCCTTTTCAAAATCAGGTATTAATTCCCTTAACACGTTTGTAAAAAACATTCCGCCGAACATATTTTTGGAACCGCAATAATCCCCGCGCTCTAAGACCACAACCTGCAGCCCGGCTTTTGCCATTACATAAGCGGCTGTAAGGCCCGCGGGACCTCCGCCTACCACTATGACATCAAATTTCTCTTCCGCTCCCATTTATTCCTCCTTTACTGTTTTTCAAGGTGTTTTTTTGAGGCTTTTGAATACTGCTTAACATCATTATAGAATTCTTCCTTGTCCATCAATTTAACATTTTTAAAGGCGTCTTTCAACTTTGAATTAAGGTTCCTGGGTATTTCCACCCTTATTACAACGTGCATATCGCCTTTTCCCCTGCCTGATAAAGATTGAAAACCCGCGCCCTTTATATTTATGGTATCACCTGTCTGAGTGCCTTCCGGTATTTTTATCTCTTTTTTCCCGTATAGTGTTGGAATTGTAATCTGGTCGCCAAGTACAGCCTGCGTAATTGTCACAGGAAGGTCAAGTATTACGTCATTATCCTGCCTTTTATATAATTCATGCGGCTCCACTTTGACTGCCACAAATAAATCTCCGGGTATGCCGCCAAACAGCCCTTTATGCCCTTCGCCTGAAAGCTTAAGATACGACCCTGTGGCTACGCCTGCCGGAATGTTTACTTCTATAGTTTTCTTTTTCTGCTTAAGCCTTTTGCCGTTACAGTCCGGACAGACAGCTTCCGCTATTTCGCCTTCTCCGCCGCATTTTGGGCACGTGGTCACCATTGAAAAAAATCCGGAAGACTGCCTTACTTTGCCCTGCCCGCCGCACGTGGAACACGTTTTTTTTGAAGTACCCGGTTTAATGCCTTCACCCCTGCAGGTTTCGCAGACTTCCATCCTGTTTATATCAAATGAGGCCTTCTTGCCGAAAGCCGCCTCTTCAAAAGTCATAGCGGCATTTACCTGAAGATCATCGCCGTCAACACGCCTTGACCTGCCGCGGCCGCCGCGCCTTCCCGATTCAAATCCAAAAATGTCGCCGAACATATCGCCGAATACGTCTCCCATTCCGCCCATATTCGTGAAAATGTCTTCAAAACCGCCGTACTGGCCGGCGCCCTGATTACCTTTTAAACCGTCAAACCCGTAAGTGTCATACTTTTTGCGCTTATCAGGGTCGCTTAATATGGCATAGGCATTGCCCAATTCCTTGAATTTTTCCTCTGCCTGCTTTTTTTCATTCTCGCCCTGATGCGCGTCAGGATGGTGCTTTTTGGCCATGTTTCTGAACGCGGATTTTATTTCATCAGCAGTGGCATTTTTTGAAACTCCAAGAACTTCATATAAATCTTTATGTGGCATTAATCTTCCCCGCTCTTATTTTTTTACCGCTATTTTAACCATTGCAGGCCTCATGACCTTGTCTTCAAACATATACCCTTTCTGAAACACTTCAATTATTTCCCCGTCTTCTTTTCCTTCCGCGGGTTCCTTATGCACAACGTGGTGAAAATCCGGATTAAACACTCCTTTGCATTCAATTTCCGCCACGCCCTGCTTTTTAAAAATTTCCACAAACTGCTTTAAAACCATTTCAACTCCGTGCCTTAAAGGTTTTGCCTCTTTAATATCTTTGGCTGACGCAACCGCCCTTTCAAGGTTGTCAATTACCGGCAGAAAATCCCTTACTATGTCGGCTTTCGCGAATTTTACAAAATCTTCCTTGTCTTTTGCCACCCTTTTCCTGAAATTATCAAGCTCCGCAAGTGCGCGCAGATATTTGTCAGTGGTCTCTGCCAGAAGTTTTTTGTCTTCATCTATCTTCTTTTCAAGTTCCGCTTCCTGCTGTTCAAGAGAAGGTTCCTGCTGTTCTTCTTTTACTTCTTCTTTCTTTTCTTCTTTTTCTTCCGCCATTACAATACCTCCTTGCACCTTATTTACCGGGATTTTTATAAGGACTAAATTGATATTAATAAAATACCATATCTGGCGGGAAAGTCAATATTGACTGGTGAAACAGGCCCCTGCTGCATAATATAAAACAGCAGATTTTAGCGGTTTTTTTAAACTTTATTTTATATATGTTTTATGGTATTACTGTATTTACAAAGCGGGGTAATTTCAACTATAAGGAGGAGTACGGTGGCGGAACAGAATACAAACACAGAAAAAGAAGTAACTATAAAGGCAAAAGTAAGCCTTATCAATGAATTTAAGGACTTTTTAAAGGAATACAAGGTAATAGGGCTTGCGGTAGGTTTTATCATGGGCGGCGCGGCAACTGAACTTGTAAAATCGCTTGTAGACAATCTTATAATGCCGCTGGTGGGAGCGCTTATTCCCGGAGGAGAATGGGAAAAAGCCACGATTATGATCTGGAAGTTCAATATAGGCTGGGGAGCTTTGCTTAGCTCCACTATTAATTTTTTAATAATCGCATGGGTTGTATTTCTGGTGGCAAAATTTATGTTCAAAGAAGAAAAAGTAACAAAAAAATAACGTTATCAATACAAAAGCCCGGTGCTTAATGCGCCGGGCTTTTGTATTACAGTCTATGTTTTTGTTTTCGTAGGGGACGCGCTCCCGCGCGTTCCGCGGTTTTGTATCCTAAATAAAGTTATACGTGATTCCGGCAGTAAGCGACTCTTTAATCTGCCTCTTTGTGGATACGTCCTTGTCATACTTCATCATGAAATTGAACCCCATATTAAAGTATTCGTTAAACTTAAATGTGATTGTGTTATCCCATGAAAGGTCTGTCCTGTCAGAAGCCTTAAAATCGGTAAAAGCTTCCGCTTTGGTTACATAAATAATGTTTTCCGCGATTTTAAGGGTATAATCCGCGACAGCTTCAGCGCCGGGTTCAGTTTTAAACTTTTCGGTTCCACCGGCATATAAAAGCGCGTATTTATCCGTCACTGTGTGTTTAATTGCCGCGCCGATTCTTACACTTAAATTTTCTATGGGTGAATAAACAAAACCTATACTTTCTTTAAGATAACCCGGGTCCATAAACGCGGACACTTCTATTTTTTCCGGTGAGTATACATATCCGGCTGTCATCTGTGTCTGCGCCATAAAAGCAACAAACGGGTCCAGCTTTATTCCCATCCTGTAACGCAGCATGGAATCAAGCCTTATTTCATCGTCAGATTTTTTCGGGTCTGCCGCGTCAGTGTCAATCATCCCGTACTTCAGTTTTAACGTATTTTCCCAAAGCCATTTTTCCACATCATAATTCTCTCCCGCAAGCAGAGACGCTGTCCATGCCCAGTTATTTTCCCCGCCTGCCGCCCAGTTGTCAAAACCCGCCTGCGAAAAATTTACCGCCCCCGTTACAACGGGCTTTAACCATCCCTGCGGAGCAACCGGTGTACTTGCCGCTTCCGGCTGAACAGCCGCAGTTGTTGCAGCAGATTCTTCCGCAAAAGCACTTAAAGAAAAAACAATTACCGCAGACAATACAAATAAAATTCTTTTCATTTTCTTCTCCCTGTTAATACATTTAATTTCACGCCTTATTTATTATTTTTTCTTTGCTTATGATTTTGTCATAAAAATAAATTAAAACATTTATAGTGATAAGTACAATAAACCCCGAAGAGGCCATTACACCCGCTGTTAAATCGTCCCCGCCTTTTATATACATAACCGCGGCGCCCGCGGACGCGTTAATCGCGCCATGCAGAATTGCCGCGGAAAAAACAGAGCCTGTCTTTTCCACGGTATATGTGAAGATGGGGGAATACAAGACGCAAAAAACTATCATCATAAACACGCCTGCTATCGGGTGCTGCGGGTAATTATAACCCTGTATGATTACGGGAAGGTGCCAGAACCCCCACACAGCGCCTATAAGCGCGGACTTCTTATAAAAAGACATGGACGGTAAATTTTTAAGAAAAAATCCCCTCCACCCTGCTTCTTCGCCAAGGGCAAACACTGCATTAATTGTCACTGCCGCAACTATCATCTGCACAATGCTCATAATTAATACCGAAGGCCCGGCATTTGCCAGCTGCTGCCGCATTGCTTCAACCTGTTCCGGGGAGAGCATATCTTTATAACGGTCAATCATCCCACTCATGTCAGGCGTAAGAGATATACCGGGAAAAATAAGCGCGGCGGCGGAAGACAGAAATGATATTGCTATAGGGGCAAAGAGCGCAAAAAGATACCACGGGCTCCATTTAAATTTAAAGCCTATCTCTTTTAAAGGCTCTTTATAAACAATTTTCTGCAGAATTAAAGTGACTATAAGGGGTATTAACATATACACGCCAAGAAATACCAGGGAAAAATTCACGGCGCATACAGGATTTCCCTGCGGCCCGGGCACGCTTAAAAGGCATATTTCGCCCATTTCTTTAAGCGGAATAAAAAAGAATGTGATTGAATATAAAAACGTAACTGTTAAAACGCTTACAACATACATTAACGCCCTGTTATTTTTCATAATAATCTCCTGCATTGTTTTAAAAAACATAGTATTAAAATATGACAGTAATTACAATTGGTTTTTTATATTTGCGGAAGCATCAACAAGATAAACCATTTTAATTACGCAGACAAATGTTTATTTTACTTCAAGCATATCTTTAATAATTTTCTGAATATCCTGCGCAAACAAAGTTTTATCCGGTTTTTTTATCCATTTTACATTATCAAGCAGGTCAAGGTTAAATTCGTCCATTTTTTCGGCAATAGCAGGCGGAAAAACACCTGCCGCTTTTGAATCTGCCGCTTCAAAAATTAGTTTCCAGTCAGGTTTGATGCTGTTTGCTATTTCGCGTATGTCTATTATATCCTTTGCCTCGTCCCTGTCCTTAAACGCGGTGATTTTATTGGAAAGAATATTTATCAGATTGTCTATCCTGGAATATGGAGCGCCTTTTATCTTTACAGGTTCGCCAAAGTAAAACGGGATATCATTTACAAATTCCACCTTTAAACCCTCTCCCGCAATAATCCTGGCAAATCTTTCATCGTTCATCTTCACCGCGAACTCCACGCCTTCGCGTTTTAGCGCCTCAAACAAAATTTTTAAATACTCATGGAATTTCGGGTCATCGTTTACAAAGAAATCAAGATCATCAGAATAGCGGTGGTTGAAATAAAACCTTGAAAGCGCTGTGCCGCCGGTCAGATAAAAAGGCGTTCCCGCCTTTTCAAAAACAGCAAGTACCTTATCCTGCAGCGGGTATACTATACTTTCGAATGACATATTCTATCCCCTTTACCCGGGTTTTATTCCTAAGCGTGGTTTTCAGCCTGTCCCAGTCCCTGGCTATTCTGTGTAATCCCACTATTTCCATCAGATCATAGTATCCCATACCTTCAATAGCCCTGCGCTCTGCCCAGATACGGTCAAATCCTCCGGGCTTGATTTCAGAATCAAGCATTTTAATATACTCTTCCTCTGTGATATTGTAGTCCCACAATATCTCTTTTACGGCTTTTTTTGTTTTTTCATCCATTTTTTTTTACCTTTTATAATTATATCAAAGATATATCATCATATAAACACGTTTTTGCCGCGCCAGATTAAAAGGCATATTAAAAAACAGGCCGCAACCGACGGCAGAAAATTTGATAAAATTATAAAATGTTTCCCGTGAATTA
>JAFGWA010000048.1 GCA_016937715.1 Candidatus Goldiibacteriota bacterium | reverse complement strand
TGCTTATTTTAGAAAGAAATCTGGCAACTACAGGAGAGAACCCCTTTTATGAATCTTTTTAATTACACACAATACTTGACAGTATCGGAGGCTTGGATGCTTAGAGGCTTGGAAGGTCGGAAGAACCGAGGGACAGAGGGACAGATACACAGAGGGACAGTTTAAACTTTAAGCAATAAGCTGATAGGCAATTAAGCATAAGCGATAACGAAAATAAAGCACTTTAAAATATTAAGCAGTTAAGCTATAGCAAAAGAATTTCTTTATATCCTACGCTTATGCTTATCTGCTTCTATGCTTATAGCTTAAGATTTATCTACGCGCTTTCCCTTACTATCAGTTCCGGCTGTAAAATAATATCCACCGGTTTTTTCTTTTTGCTTTCCATTGCGCCCATTACAATATCAAACGCGGCTTTACCCATATCTGCCATCGGCTGTTTTATGGTGGTTAACGGCGGTGTCATAATACCCGCGATTGAAATATCATCGTATCCTGCCAGCGCTATATCCTGCGGAATACTTATCCCGTATTGCCTGCACTGATAAATTATACCCAGTGCTGTTGTATCCCCCGCAGCACAAAAAACTCCGTTAACTTTGCTGCCGGAATTATTTATCCGCTGCATGGCTTTTTCGCCTTCTTCCCTGTTATAGAAAGCCACGTGATACGACATCTTGTCATCATATTTCAGATTGTACTCTTTAAGCGCGTCTTTAAAACCCTTTAAGCGTTCAGAGACCACTGGGTTTTCTTCTTCGTCATAAACACTGGAACCCACCGGCCCGTTTACAATTGCAAGTTTTTTTCTGCCGGATTTTATAAGGTGTTCCGTTGCCATAAAAGCGCCCTTATAGTTATCCACTGTTACGGAACTTGCTCCCACGGCTTTATTTTCTATGATTACAAGAGGTATGCCCCTTTTTGAAAACTCCTTTACAAGTTCAGCGCTTGGTTTTACGGTAACGGTAATAACTGCATCCGCTTTCTTTCCGTAAAGTATGCTTTTTAACAAATCCTCTTTTACCGACAGCGCCCCTCTTGTACTGTGATGTTCCAGCCGGTACGCAAATTTATTTAATTCCGCCTGCCTGCGTTCCACCCCTGACAGGATATTTATTACAAAGGGAGATGACAGATAAGAACTGATAAGGGCAATATTGTTTGACCTGCCGCCGGCAAGGGTCCTTGCCATAACGTCAGGGTAGAATTTAAGTTTTTTAACGGCTTTTAAAACCTTTTCTTTTGTCTCCGCGGACATCCTGCCGCGCCCGTTTATTACATTGGAAACTGTAACGTGGGAAACTCCTGCAAGTTTTGCCACGTCCCTGATGGTAATGTTTTTCACGCTGACTCCCTTATTATTAATTCGGGTTCCATTATAACATTCATGTCTTTTGCCGATACATCTTTCATTGCAGCCATTACCATATCAAACGCCGCGTTTCCTGTCCCCTCAAAATCCTGCCTTATTGTGGTTATTTTAGGAGAAGAAGCCATTGTAAAAGAAAAAAGGTCGTCAAAACCGGTAACCGCAATATCGCCGGGAACTTTAAGCCCTTCTTTCTTTATAGTTTCTATAATCCCAAACGCAACCTTATCGCCTGTTGAGCACAGTATGGAATTTATTCTGCCGTTATTTTTTTTAAGTTCTTTATACGCTAATGCCGCTTCATTATATTCAAAATTCGGGGTATATGCCACCATAGCATTGCGGAATTTTATCCCGTTGTCTTTTAACGCGCTTTTAAAGCCGTTCATACGGGCGTCATAAACCGGGTTATGCTCCGCGTCATTTGACCGTGCCGGCATGGACGATATAAATGTTATTTTATCCCCGTATTTCTTTATAAGATAATTTGCGGCTTTATATACGCCCGCTTCATTATCAATGTTGATTGAATGCGCGCCTTTAACTTTGTTTTCAATAAGTACTAAGGGTATTCCTTCTCTTCTAAAAAGTTCAACGGTTTCTTCATTGGGCCTAAGTGAAATAAGCACCACCGCGTCCGCTTTTCTGCCGTACAGAATCTGCTTAAGCAGCTTTTCCCTTATATCTATTTTATGCATTGTCGAATAAGCCTGTATGCTGTGAAGATACTTACCGGTGGCAAATGATTTTTCCTCAAAAGCATTCAGAACATTCATCATATACGGCCCGTTGTACCTTGGCGCTATTACGGCAATAATACCGCTTCTGCCAAGCGCAAGCTTTCTTGCCGATTCATTTGGAATGTAGTTAAGTTCGCGGACAATGTCCATCACCTTTTTTCTTGTGGATTCCCCGATACGTTTGGATCCGTTGAAAGTCATTGAAACAGTAGCTTTTGTAACGCCGGCCCTATTTGCAATTTCTTTCATTGTCACGCGTTTCATTTTTACTCCAATGCCATATTTTTGCCTGTTTATTCCCTGATAAATGACATTGTATTACATCCACGTATGGATTTCAATTGATTAACTGTTTATTCCATCACCACATTATTTGACAGGAACTCCGCAAGCACATATGCCAAAGGCGCGTTCCAGTTTATGGCAATCTCATTACTGGCGTATGAATCAATGTGGTCGGCGTAATTTCTTGCCGGCGCGGTGCCAAACGGAAGCGCTTTTAACGGATTATCCTGCGGCCTTTTATTTGGCCCGCCGGCTAAAAGCCCCGGCCACGGCTCCGGATTTTTATCCCCCACCGTGGGCCTGTGGTGAATGTTCATTGGATAATTGGAACCGATTCCCGTCACATAGCTTCTTGCGAAAGGATTAATGCCGAATATATAACCCAGAATTTCAAGCGCGCCTTTTTTATATTCCTGTTTTTCAAGGACATCCGCGCCTACGATAAGATTCATGGCGTAATTTAACGCTACCGAATTTGAACCCCAGACGTAATCCTCTTCACCCATCACGTTCCTGTAACCGCTGCCGTTTATCTTTGCCATCAGGGTGTCACAGTGAACCGCCATTGATTTCTTTATGGATGCACATGCCTCTTCTAATTTACCCGGCTGCGCGGACACGCAATATGAAAACATTGCCATTTCTTTTACGTCGCGCCATGACGCGGCCCTGTCTATGGCTTTGTCCCAGTTTTTATAATTGGCGGTAAAAAACTTGTTATAAGTATCCTCTCCGGTGGTTGAGAACAATTCCGAAGCAGCCCAAAGCCTTTCATCTTTATCATCATTATCGCCATACTGCCCGGTCTTTGTATCGGAAGGGTTTTTATAACCATCCTTTGGCACCATAGCGGTATTTTTTTCAAGATACTTCCACGCATCACGGGCGGCTTTAAGGCATTTGTCCGCGTATGCGGCGTCGTATTCTTTAAAAACCCTTGACGCAATCGCCATCACCGCGGCATAATCAGCAGTGCCGGTGGATGTAATCTCGTAAACAAAATATGTATTCCTGTCATCTTCGGGCATTATATTTAAAGCAGGAAACTGTAAAGGCGTGGCTTTATGATAAACTCCGCCGTTTTTCGCCTGCATCTTTAACATCCAGTCAAGGTTCCATTTAATTTCATTTAAGACATCAGGTAATTTATCCACAGATGCGGACGCGGGTATCCCGGTTTTAATGCTCTCCATCCTGTTTTTATACCTCTCAAACATTAAAAGAAGAGTTCCTGTGGATATGCCGCTGTTCACCGTATATTTTCCGTAATCACCGGCATCATGCCAGCCTCCGCTTACATCAATTTCGCCTTCCTCCCCGGTACTTTCGTGCAGTTCCGCGGGATTTAAGTGGCATGCCTTATGTTCAAAACCGGTTTTGCTTATAATATCAGTCCCGCAGCGCTGCTGATAAAAAGCGTGCATTACCTTTTCAAACGCGCTGTCATAAATATTATCCGCAATTACAAATTCCGCTGAACTGCCATTTTTTTCTATTTCAATATAATAAGTCCCGGGTTCTTTTAATCCGGAAAAACTGCCCACAAAACAGTTATCCCCCGAAACAGCGTCGCTGATTGGGCCTTTCATATCGTTGGAAAACACTTTTTTGCCGTCGCTTTTTCTATGAACGGAAAAATACGAACACGGCTTGTCACACACCACATATTTGTCATCCGCAGGCCTGTAACCAACCGTATTTACCTTTATACTTTCCGAATAAGCCGCCACATTTATAGCCATAAGCACCCCTGATATAATTATTACCAATTTTTTAAGCACTTTACACCTCTTTTGTTTTAACGTTAAAATAGATTATAGTATTTTGTCTGATTTATTGCAATATAATATTTAAAAAATGTTAATTTAACTTACTGCTATTTATCCATTAATTTATTGACTAAAAAATCAATATTATGCTAAAATCAATTATTCATTAAAATTACTTTGTGGAGGTTAACATACATGTTCAAAAGGATTATTACGGTATTGGTTTTTGCACTTCTTGCTTCTTCCCTTCTTGCTGAAGGCGGAATGAACGGAAAGTTTGGAATTGAACTTCGCGGCGGGGCAACACTTTTAAATCCGTCGGCTTTTGACGAAGACTACAAATACATACCCACTATGGCATTTCCAAACACAGATCCCGGCGCTTCCACCTTTATAGGTATGGCTCCCACGGGCAGTTTATTGCTTGAATTCCTTGCCACACCCAATGTTGGAATTTTCTTTAAGACAGACTTTATGTTCGTGCAGGACGAAGTTTCCTATACCGATTTAAATGACGAAGAAATTTTTTACAACCATGCGGCTTTTTCAATAGGATATTTTGGCATTGGCGGAAAGTACTACATTCCCGCGTCTGAAAAATTCTTTATATCACTTGGAGCGGACGCCGGTATGTTTATGAATTATCAGAGCTTCTGGGAAATTAACTTCTTCCACGATACCCCGATGGAACAGTATTACTCTGTTGACTTTACCGAAATGTTTTTTGGCGCTAACATTGAAGCCGGCGCAAAATTTATGGTAAGCGATACAGTGGCCCTTGGCGCAAACGTCGGTTACAGAATAGCAAGCATGCCTATAACCTACCCCGACGAACTTCCTTTTAACGCCACAGACATAGACGGAGAACCGATTTTCAAAGCCACATCAGTTGACCTGTCGGGCGTTTATTTTGGTGCGGGATTAAGCTTTTACTTTGGAGGAACAGAAGGTTCTTCTTCCTCATCATCAGCCACAGGCACAAAATCCACGGCAGTTACAGGCGCTTCATCCAAGTATGAAAAGTGGGGCGATTATTACTACAAACAGAAAAATTATAAAAGCGCGCTTAAATATTACGGCGGCGCTGTAAAACAGGCCCCGTCCGCGGCGCTTTATAAAAAGATTGGTATGTGCTATTACTACATGGGCGACAAAGCAAGGGCGGCGCAGTACCTTAAATATTACATCCGCCAGAATCCCGATGATACACAGATACAGAACTGGCTTAAGAAAAACGCCCAGTAATCAGTTTTATATAAAAAAGCCCGGCATTCATGCCGGGCTTTTTTTTTGCCAAAAATTATAAAAAGGACGGATGCACGGAGGGTCAGAGGGACGGAGGGTCGGAAGTAAAATCAACTGCCGCGGGCTGAAGACCCGCGTCTACCACTACAAAGACACCAAAAAAAACAGGGGTTGGGTGTGTTTTTTCAGGGCGCGCCGCCCTAACCTGCTGTGTATCCGGCAGGAGCGGTTTAATGCAACGACGGCAAATTTGTATGTGCCGCGGGTTCACGACTGCCAATGAATTAACCTGCCTGTTGATTTCAAGTTTGTTTGGATTCAAGACTGCCGATTTGCGGCGTGTGCTGAAAAAACATACCCAATCCCTGTAAAACCCAGGAATAGAGAGAAATAAGAATAATGTCTTATCACTTTATCTTTTTTAATATCTCCTGCCATTTCATCATAGAATCAGCTATAAGGCGCTGGCGCTCTTCTTCGGACAGGCCGTTCCACCAGTATTTGGCTTTTTCTTTAAGTACCGTTTTATCATCATCCGGCAGAGCCGCCCACTTGTTCTGCGCCATAAGGACAACTTCTTCTTTCGCTTCAAACGGCAGCAGCATCCACCAGTTCTTCGCGGTAAAAACGGCTCTTTGTTTTTCCTCTTCAGACATTGAATTCCATAAAGTTTCCACGTATCCCACTGTTTTCTTCTTGGCAGAATTGGACATCTTTGCCCATTTATCCTGAACTTTCATCATTACTATTTTCTGTTCTTCCCCGCCTATTCCCGTCCACCACTCTTTAATATTGCCTATAATATCCTGCTTTTCATCTACGGAGAGCTTATGCCACCTTTTTTTCGTCTTTGTTATAACTTTCTCCTGCTCTTTGTCGGAAAGGGCGTTCCACCACTTTGTTATCTCCCCGATGAACGCGGATTTTTCATCATTGCTCATTAATGTCCATTTTTCTTTAAGCATCTTTGTGGTTTTCTTTTTCTGCCCATTGTCCATGCTTTCCCAAATTATAGCAAGGCTTTCATATGTCATCATAGCGGGGCTTACGGATGTGATGTCAAACATGGCGGAATAGTCTTCCTGCGGTTCTTCTTCAGCCTGCAATAAAACAGGAATTAAAACAACTACACACAGAAAAAACACCGGTATAAGTTTTTTCATTTATCGTCAAGCTTCTTTACTTCTATAACTGCGGCATTTTCATCTTTTTTAACCTTATTATCCTCAAGCACTTCCTTGGGGATAAGCGCGATTATAAACCACAATATCAACCCTGCCGCCGTAATATCATCTGTCCACCCAAGCACCGGGATATAATCATGTAAAAAATCAAAAGGAAAGATAATATATGCTATGCCTATAATACCGGCAGCTTTCACATACCACGGAGTACGCCTGTCTACTATAGACTTAAATACCGTCTTAATATCATTGCCAAACTTGAATATTCCCGTATTTTTCATAACTCTCCTTTTATTACATAAAAAAAGCCCCGGCTTTTAAGGCACGGGGCTTATTAAAGCGAAAATTAAAACCTATTTATCATGCGAATGCGCGCCAAGCAGCATAAACTGCGAAACAGCCGCATCTTTAAATTTAGCGCCGGGATACACTTCACGTATTTCCGCCTTTATAACATCATCGGGTTTAAGCATCACTGACTGCGCGAAAGAAAAAGTCTGTATTGCCATTTCGTCTTCCAGGTAAGCGTCAAATAAAGGCTGCCCGTTTAAATAAACCCGAAACGTCTTTACCCTTGCGTTATTGTTATATGACACCTCATCACGCATATCCCCGTTTACAACGCTAAAACCGTCCCAGTTTACCGGTTTTAAATCACGGGCGAAAAACGTTGTCCTTGGAAAGAAAAACGTAAGATATTCGCCTTTTCCGCTGTTCTTATTGCCTTCCACCCACGCGGTTTTAAACGACCAGTCATCCACATTATATGGGCCGTAATTCTTGCCCTTTGATGATTTAAGTTCGGAAGACGCCCTCATAATCCACCTGACATCCCCGCAGTGAAGCGAACAGAATTTATTGCCGTTAAGGTTATCATAATTGGCGTCTGTTATAAGATAAACATCGGGCAGTAATGTTTCCAGCCGGACTTTATCAGCCGCGTTTAAGAACGAACCAAAAATTAACACTGACATTAAAAGCATTAATCTTTTCATTTAATCCTCCGGTTAATTATTTAACAGTTATTATAACACTATTTCCAAATACGTCAATAATACAAGGTAACTGTTTATATATGATTTATATTTCTGTTATTTATGGAAATATATTTTCGCCTTTGTAGGGACATCTATGTAAAAAACAGTCAATAAAAAAAGTATCCCTATATGAAAATTAAGCGTAAATTTTCATTGACTGTACTC
>JAFGWA010000047.1 GCA_016937715.1 Candidatus Goldiibacteriota bacterium | reverse complement strand
TTGAATACAAGATTACCGATTTGCGGCGCTTACTGAAAAAATATACACAATCCCTGTAAGCCGGAGGGATGGATGCACAGAGGGACAAAAGTAAAAAAATAATCAAATATAACTACCGCGGGCTGAAGACCCGCATCTACCACGACAAAATCAAACTGTTTCACATTTCTGCCATTTTAATTTCCTTTGGCAAAATACTTTATTATCTCTTCTTTCTGCTTCTTATTTAGAAATTTCGCTTTTTCGTCATTGGATTCAACCGCTTTTAATAATTCTTCTTTTGTGCCAAAAACCGTATATATCTCCCTTTTGGTCTTCTCGCCAATGCCGGGAATATCATCAAAAACAGATTTAATAAGTTTTTTATCTGACAGTGTCATCTGATAAGTTATGGCAAACCTGTGCGCTTCATCGCGGACGCGCATTAACGGGAACCGCGCCGCGTCTGACAGGGCAATGCCTTCATTTTTACCGGGGAAAAAAACAAGTTCTTCCCTTTTGGCAAGTCCTATAACTGATACATCTTCCGCGCCCACCAGCAGCAGCGCCTCTTTTGCCGCATTCACCTGACCTATACCGCCGTCTATCAGTATTAAATCCGGAAAATCAATATTTTCCTGAATCATTTTACCGTACCTGCGCATTACCACTTCACGCATTGAATCAAAATCATCTATTTTGTGAACTGTCTTTATTTTATACCTTCTATAATTTTTTTTATCCGGCGCGCCGTTGTTAAACACCACGCAGGACGCCACCGTGTTTTCGCCGTGCAGGTGGGAAATATCAAGCCCGTCTATCACTTCGGGCAGTTTTTCAAGTTTAAGTTCTGTTTTTAAAGCTTCAAGCTGTTTTATAAATTCGCCGCTTGATTTATGCCTGGTCTCTTTTGCTTTTTCGTCCTGCTTTATTTTTTCGTGTATATTCTCCGCGGCCATTGATAAGAGAGAATCCCGCACCCTTTCGGAAATTTTAATTTTCTTTCCTGAAAACACCCCGTTAATAAGCACTTCAGTATCCGCCGCCCCTTTTCTTATGACAATTTCCTCCGGCAGCATCCTTCCCGCGGAATAATACTGTGCCAGGTAAGTTTCAAACGCATTATCTGACTTTGCTGCGTTTTCAAAAACATCGGCTTTTTTATTAATCAGCCTTCCGCGCCTTATGTTAAGTACGCAAAAATAATAAGTACCGTTCTGATACGCGTAATCAAAGACGTCGCACTCTGTTTTTTCAATCCCCACCACTTTCTGCTGAATGGATATTTCATCTATGGCCTTTATGGCATCACGTGCCTCTGCCGCCTGTTCATACTTCTGCGCGGCGGAATACTGCGACATTAAAACGCTTAATTTTTCCTTAACTGCTTCATAATTACCGTTTAAAAAATCAATTACCTCTTTTATCATGCCGGCATATTCCGCGTCAGTCACGTGCCTTATGCACGGCGCAAGGCACACGCCGGAATCATAAAACACGCACGGCCTTTTAAGCGGCTTTTCATCAAACGAATATGTACACTGCCTTGCTTTAAAGATACTGTATATGGCGCGCACCACCCGTTTGGTTTCAAGGGCGTAATACGGGCCAAAGTACAGGGCATTTTTGTCATCCATCATCCTTGTAACGTAAACTCCCGGATATTTTTCTTTTGTAACTTTAATATAGGGATATGATTTATCGTCCTTTAAAAGGATATTATATTTGGGTTTGTTCTCTTTAATCAGGGAGTTTTCAAGGAGGAACGCTTCCAGCTCATTTTTTGTCACCACATAGTCCATATCCATGACAAGCGAAGCCATTATCTGTGTTTTTAAATCTTTCTTTGAACCGCCAAAGTAAGACCCCACCCTGTCACGCAGGACTTTTGCTTTTCCTATATAAATAATGTCACTGGCAGCGTTCTTAAAAATATAAACACCGGGTTTTTGCGGTAATGCCTTTAATTTGTCTTTATCCATGGGAATATTATAACATATGGAAAGATGCTTGGATGTTTAGATGCTTGGATGCTTGGTAAATACCAAAATGTTAATAATCTTGCAGCTGCTGTAATATAAATAATTGACGGCCCGAAAATATAGTTTCCGTTCATCCAAGCATCTAACCTTCCAAGCTTCCGTTTTTAGTGTATACTTACTATGAAAGCTGAAACAAGGGGGTGAGGTTATGGCAACGGCAAAAAGTCCAAAAGTGAAAGTAATTCCTTTTTATCCGCATGCCAGATATGAAGCTAAAAAGATGCATCCGTGGGAAAAATTTACACCCGAACACGCGCGTGACATGCATGTAATTCACAACACTGACAAACACCACAACAAAAGCGGGTGGAGAAACTATTAGAGGGACGGATGGTCAGATGCACAGAGGGACAGAAGGTTAATTTTGGCAGACGCGGATCTTTAGCCCGCGGCAGTTGATTTTGGTTAATATTTATATATAGATTGTAGTATAGATGGTTATTGAATAATTTTGTATTTATAGAATATATGATAAGTGTTTATGGTTTAATTATCATTTTTTAGATTTAGACCTGCTTCCGTCTCTCTGTGCATCTGACCATCCGTCCCTCTGCCCTTACTGCACTTTCTCCATCTGTACTTTTTTGCCTTTAACCGTGCTTTCTTTTATCTTTTGAATAACAAAATCCACAATGTCATGTTCAAGTTCTATGTATGTATGAGAAGAACGTATTTCCACTTTTCCTATCTTTTCAGCGGTAATACCTGCCATGTCTTCAATTGCGTCTATTATGTCATGCACTTCAACGTTATCATCGCTTCCCACATTAATAAAAACGGTATCTGTGCCTGCTCCGCTTTTTTCAGGTAATTTCAAACTTTCCGCCCTGTTATGGTTTAAATCATCTTCACGCTTGTCAGTTAAGGACGCTATTTTTAAAAGCGCGGAGGCAATTTCCCTTAGACCGTAATTTTTCTGCAGCAGTTTTTCAATTTCAGCCGACTGCCTTTCAAGATTTCCCGCCGCAAGTTCTTCAAGAAGTTTTTCCATTACCCTGCCGGTCTTAATGTCAGAAGACTCGTCAAATGTAGGCACTTTGTCACAGCGTATCTGCACATTGGCATACTGCTCTATTTCATAAATTTTATTCCTTTCACTGCCATAAATAAAAGTCAACGCTCTGCCTTTTTTCCCCGCCCTGCCTGTCCTGCCTATCCTGTGGACGTAATATTCAATATCCTGCGGAATGTGATAATTAATAACCGCGTCCAGCCCTTTTATATCAAGCCCGCGCGCCGCCACATCCGTTGCCACAAGTATTTCTGTTTTTCCTTTTTTAAAACGCTCCATTACTTTTTCGCGCTGCTGCTGCGTCTTGTCGCCGTGCAGCCCTTCAGTGGTATAACCCATAAGTTTTAAACGCTCCGTCACACTGTCCACTTTATGCTTTGTATTACAGAACATAAGCACATTGTTAAATTCAAAAGAGTCCAGCACCCGCCCTATAGCGTCAAGTTTGGCGCCGCGTTTTACTTCATAATAACACTGATCTATACCGTCGGCGGTTAATACTTCTTTTACAACCGTGATATATTTGGGATCGTTCTGATACCGTTTTGTAAGTTTTAATATCGGCTCCGGCATTGTCGCGGAAAACAGGGCAGTCTGCCTGTCTCTTGGAATCTTTTCCAATATAAGAGATATATCTTCTATAAAACCCATATTAAGCATTTCATCCGCTTCGTCAAGCACAACAATTTTTACGGTGCTTAAATCAATATTGCCCCTGTTTATGTGGTCAATAAGCCTTCCGGGCGTACATACAATCACCTGTGCCCCGTATTTTAACTGCCTTATCTGGCGCTCTATGGGCTGGCCGCCGTAAATAGGCACGACTTTAATTCCTTTTACATATCTGGAAAATTTTATTATCTGTTCCGCCACCTGTACGCAAAGTTCCCTTGTGGGGCACATAACCAGCGCCTGCGTAAGGTTTGAATTAAGGTCTATTTTTTCGATAATTGGAATTCCAAAAGCAGCGGTTTTTCCGGTGCCTGTCTGCGCCTGCCCGATAACATCAAGGCCTTCCATCATATCGGGAATAGCAAGCGACTGTATCTGGGTAGCCTCTTCAAAACCCATTTCCCGGGCTGCTTTTTTTATCTCTGCAGAAATTTCAAGGTCACAAAATCTGACTGTCTTCAAATTTTCTCCTTTTTTACTCTTATTTCATTATTATAAGCCTAAAAAGCGGGACATTCAACAGATTAAATAGCAGACATAAAAAACCATAGGGACAGATACACAGATAGTCAGATATTCTGCTGAAACCAAGAATATTTATTCTGATTTTTTGTTCCGGATTTTCAACTTTAACCGGGCATCCAAACATCTAAGTGTCCAAGCATCTTATTATTTATTTTTCTTCTTGGTAGGTATCAAGATTATAAAAATTGTGGCTGCAAGTACGCCCGCCGCAAAAGTAACTTTCATCCATGTTTCGTGTATTAAAAAATGCGATGATACTGCCATCCCCACCCATGCACTTCCAATTCCCATTATTTTAGCGCGGACAGATATTCCCCTGCCTTCCATGAAATCCCTGACAAAACGCCCCAGAATTTTATGGTGAATAAGCCACTTGTAAAACGCATTGGAACCCCTTAGATACATGGCAGCCGCCACTATAAGAAAAGGCGCCGCCGGTATTATAGGCATTATAAATCCTATTATTCCCAGAACCGTAAACGCGTGGCCGGCGGCAATATACGCGTCTCTTTTATTGCCGCTTATCTTTTCCGCGGAAATTAAAAATATGGGATACTGCCTGTTATTCCTGTCAATTTTATGGACTGTTTTCAGCCTTATTCCGGTAAAACCCGCATCCGCCATAAGGTCAAATATTTCATCCCTGTCAAAACCAAAGTGATAGATACCGTTATTATCACCATGAAAAGTACCGTCTTCTTTTTCCAAATCCGCTATTGCAATACGGCCGTTTTCTTTAAGCGCGTTAAAAAGTTTTTTAAGCGAGCCCGCAATGTCTTTTATGTGGTGCATTGACATAGAGGAAAAAATCACATCATATTTTTCATTAAAACTGTCAAGCGTTTCAATATCCGCCTGCATAATTATTATATTGCCCGTTTGGGATTCTTCCGCTTTTTGTTTAAGATTATCAAGCATGGCAGCCGAAGAATCCACGGCTGTCACGGAATTTACAAACTGCGCGGTTTTAAAGGATATAAGGCCTGTTCCGGCTCCAAAATCCATGGCCTTATATGTTTTTTTTAATTTTACGCGTTTTAACATAGCATCAGCTATTACAGATGCCATTTCCAGGCGCGCCGCGTTATCCCAGTTTTCTGCTTTTTCCTTAAAATTATCCATTAATTCTCCCGGCTTTTATTATTGGCTTAAACAAATTATAGATACTTACATCCGTTAAATCAACATACAAAAAAAAAGAGGCGCAATATGCCGCGCCTCTGTATAGTTACAAGTCCGCCTGTTTATGGATTACGCTTTATTTTTTTAATTTTTATACCAAAACCTTTACTACCCGCCTTTAGGGCCGGCCCTTCTGTTCATGTGCTGACCGGCGAAACCCTTCATGTTTTTGAAGGAATTAGTCTGTTTAAAATGTTCCCACGGTTTTTCTTTCTGCATTTTCTTTACAGGTTCTGCCGTTCCGTCAGCTTTTACTTCCACAGGTTCCTGTTTCTTTTTATTTTTCACCATATAGCACCTCTTTTAACAGTTTTAAATATTATACTACATATTTGTTATTTTTTAACTTTGATTTAATAAGAAATAATCATTCCTGTTTTTACGCCGTCTGCCGAAATATTAACAACCGGTTTAAATGCATTGTGCAGCCAAAAGTAATCCAGCGCTGTATATGCAAGCGCCGCGCCTGCCGTGATTGTGGAGATAAGCACAAGGTCTTCAGCTGCGGTGACTTTTTCTTTTTCGTATTTTAATCTCCAATACTCCGCCTCATCAAGCTCGCCTAAGTTTGTTTTCAGCGCGTCGTAATCTGTTGCCAAAGTATTCTGCTGAAAAATTGCCATAACAGACGCTGTCACCAAAAGCGCGTCAGAAGACAAAAGCACCACCGGCGCCCACTGAAATTCCTGTACTGTCGTTTCTTCTGCAAACACAAACACAGAAATCAAAAACAATAAAACAAAAACAAAAATAGAAATTTTTTTCATTCGTTTTCCCCTTTAAATTATAAAATTAAATTTTAAACCCGAATTTTTTCTTTTTGCCTTTTTTTATATTTATCCCGCCCCTTATATCCTCTATCTTATCGCGCAGTATGGCGGCGCGTTCAAAATTAAGCGCGGCTGCCTCTTTTGCCATCTCTTCTTCCATTTTTTTCATCAGGTCCGCCCTGTCCGTGTATTCTATGTTAATCTCTTCTTCAGCGACAGGCACGGTGAAATAATCCATTTCATAAACGCTTCCCTGTATGGCTTTTATCTCTTTTACTATGCTTTTTGGCGTTATATTATTTTCTTTATTATAAGCCTTCTGCTTTGCACGCCTTCTTTCCGTTTCATTTATCGCGCGCCTCATGGAATCGGTCATATTGTCCGCGTACATTATAACCCTGCCGTTGACGTTTCTGGCGGCACGGCCGGTAGTCTGTATAAGCGATTTATCCGAACGCAAAAATCCTTCTTTGTCCGCGTCAAGAATGGCAACCAGCGACACTTCGGGAATATCCAGCCCTTCGCGGAGAAGATTAATACCTATTAACGCGTCAAACTTTTTCTCGCGCAGCTCCCTTATTATCTGAATACGCTCCAGCGTGTCAATATCGCTGTGCAGATATCTGCACTTTACCCCTTTATCTTTTAAATACGATGTCAGGCTTTCCGCCATTTTTTTTGTAAGCACGGTAACCAGCACACGTTCGCCTTTTTCAGCCCGGCTTTTTATTTCCGCCATCAGGTCATCCACCTGCCCGTCTGTCTTTCGTATCTCTATTTCCGGGTCAATAAGGCCCGTAGGCCTTACTATCTGTTCCGCTATATTATCCGTACCGGATTTTTCAAGTTCATAATCCGCAGGCGTGGCGGATACAAAAACCACCTGGTTCATCTTTTTTTCAAACTCTTCAAAGTTAAGCGGCCTGTTATCATAAGCGCACGGCAGGCGGAACCCGTAATCAATAAGATTTTTCTTGCGCGAATGGTCGCCGGCGTTCATACCGTGAAACTGCGGCAGCGTAACGTGTGATTCATCCACAAACATAAGATAATCTTCGGGAAAATAATCAAGCAGCGTATAAGGCGCGTCCCCCGGTTTTCTGCCGTCCATAAGGCGTGAATAGTTTTCAACACCCTTACAGTACCCCATCTCTTCAAGCATCTCTATATCATAGCTGACGCGCGATTTTAACCGTTCATATTCCACCGGCCTTTCTTTATAAAACTTAAGCCGGCTTTCCAGTTCCGCTTTTATCTGCTTAACCACGCCTTTCATCTTTTCCGGCTCCATTACATAATGAGTGGCGGAAAATACCGCTGTTCTGCGTATACGGTTAATCACATTTTTAGACACGGGTTCTATCTCTGATATTTTTTCAATCTCATCCCCGAACAGTTCCACCCTTATAGCCGTGGTGGAATAAGCCGGCCAGATTTCAACAATGTCTCCCTTTACGCGGAAGATTCCCTGCGTAAATTCAAATTCATTTCTTTGATACTGCATGCGCACAAGGCTTTCCGCTATTTCATTTACCGACATCCTGCCGCCCTCTTCCATAAACAGGCGAATATTTTTATAGTTTTCCGGCGAGCCTAATCCATATATACACGACACGGATGCCACTATAATAACATCCCTGCGGGTAAGAAGTTTTTGTGTGGAAGCCAGCCTTAATCTTTCAAGTTCGTCGTTTATGGCAGAGTCTTTTTCTATGAACATATCCCTGTGGGGGATATACGCTTCGGGCTGATAATAGTCGTAATAGGAGACAAAATATTCCACGGCATTGTCGGGAAAGAATTCCTTGAATTCCATGTAAAGCTGCGCCGCAAGGGTTTTGTTATGCGATATTATAATGGCCGGCCTGTTAAGCTGCTCTATGACCTTTGCCATGGTAAAAGTTTTGCCGGAACCGGTCACCCCAAGCAGGGTCTGAAATTTTTCGCCTGCCGCGATGGACGATACAAGTTTTTTAATCGCGGCCGGCTGGTCTCCCTGCGGGGAAAAATCTGATTTAATTTTAAATTTATCCATAAGCTCCTTAAACATAGCATATTAGCGTTTTAAGCAATTAAGCTATAGCGGAAACATAGCACTTTAGCGCCTTAAGCAATTAAGCAATAACGTAAGAATCTCTTTATCTTTTCCCGCTTCTGCTTAACTGATTATAGTAACATTTATTGTTATTTTTAAAATCAACTACCGCGGGCTAAAGACCCGCGTCTGCCAAATCCAAAACCTCAACCTTCCGTCCCTCTGTATTTATATTATTTAATCTTCCTGTACTTCGCAATCAGCGCGTTGGTGGAAGCGTCATGATTAAGTTTTGTTTCTGATTCTAAATCAGGCGCTATTTTTCCGGCAAGCACCTTTCCAAGCTGGACTCCCCACTGGTCAAACGCGTTTATTCCCCAGATAACAGACTGCGTAAACACACAGTGTTCATATAGCGCGATTAATTTACCCAGCGCTTCAGGTGTAAGTTTTTCCATCAGGATTGTGGTTGACGGTTTATTGCCTTCAAACACCTTGTGATTCACAAGATTTTCAGGGGTTTTTTCAGCCCTGACTTCATCCGCTATTTTTCCAAAAGCAAGAGCCGCTGACTGCGCGAACACATTTGCCATTAACAGGTCGTGGTGCTTACCTGTAGGATTAAGTGATTTTCCAAAAGCAATAAATTCACACGGGATAAGTTTTGTACCCTGGTGTATAAGCTGATAAAAAGAGTGCTGCCCGTTAGTACCGGGTTCTCCCCAGTATATGGAACCTGTCTGATATGTGACACGTTCGCCTTCATTGGTAACACTCTTTCCATTACTTTCCATTGTCATCTGCTGAAGATACGCGGGAAACCGTTTTAAATACTGTTCATACGGAAGCACGGCTATTGTTTCCGCGCCAAAAAAATCCGCGTACCAGATACCAAGCAGCGCCATAATAACAGGCATGTTATTTTCCAAAGGAGCTGTACGGAAATGTTCATCCATTTTATTAAAACCCGAAAGCATATCGCGGTAATTGTCCGCTCCCAGCGCTATCATGTTTGAAAGGCCGATTGCGGATGTCATGGAATACCTGCCACCCACCCAGTCCCAGAATTCAAACATATTCGCGGTGTCAATTCCGAATTTTGAAACTTCTTCCGCGTTGGTGGACAGCGCCACAAAATGTTTTGCTATGGCTTTATCATCCTTAAGCGCGTTTAATACCCACGCGCGGGCTGTCAGCGCGTTGGTCATTGTTTCAAGGGTTGTAAATGTCTTGGACGCCACGATAAACAGAGTCTCTTCAGGATTCAAATCGTGCGTGCATTCGGCGAAATCAGTGTCATCTATATTTGAAACAAAACGGAATACAAGGTTTCTCTGCGTGTATTTTTTTAACGCTTCATACGCCATAACCGGCCCCAAATCAGACCCGCCGATGCCAATGTTAACAATATTTCTGATTGTTTTCCCGGTGTAACCTTTCCATTCTCCCTTTCTGATTTTCTCTGAAAAAACGGCCATCTTATCAAGTGTGGCATGAACACCCGGCATTACATCCTTGCCGTCCACAATTATCTTATTGCCTTTGGGAGCGCGCAGCGCTATGTGCAGTACAGACCTGTCTTCTGTATTATTTATTTTTTCGCCTTTAAACATTGCCTCTGTTTTTTCCTTAAGTCCGGCTTCTTTTGCCAGTTTAAGAAGAAGGTTCATTGTTTCATCATTTACCCTGTGCTTTGAATAATCAAAATAAATTCCTTCGTTTTCAATTAACATTTTTTCAGCGCGCTTGGGGTCAAGTTCAAACATCTCCCTTAAATGAAGATTTTTAACTTTTTCATAATTACCTTTTAATTCTTTCCAGGCTGGCAATTTCACGGTCTGCGGCATTTTATTTCTCCTTTATATGTAATATAATTTTTTTTAATGGTTTTTTTTGCTGATAATTCAGCAGCTTCAGATATTATACGCGGAGCGGCTGCGTATCTGCCGTTCTACTTACCCTGCCTTTTGGCCACTTCCGCGGCTATCTGCTGAACTTCGGGATTCCCGCTGTATTTTTCCGATACTTTATTATAAATATGAAGCGCTTCCTTTAACATATTCTGGTTAATGTAAATGAATGCGGTTGTAATAAGCGAATCAAGAGTATCGTCGTTCACTTCAATATCTTCCCGCGGTTCCTCTTCGCTGTCTTCTATAAGTTCATCAAATTTGGATGAACCGCCTGAGGCCGCGGCTGCCACGGGCTGCACCACGGGCACGGTATTAACAGGCTGTTCTTCTTTTATTTCTTTTATTTCTTTAGCCGTTTCAAACGCGCTTTTTGAAAGGTTAGGTACGGCATAAGCTCCTTTTAAAGCGTCAGAAAGGCTTTTTTTCTTATCTTCTCCGTTAATCGGCTGTTTTTTAAGGTCTTCAATTTTAAACGGCTGCTGGACCGGTTCGTTCTTTATTTTTATCATCTTCTGTTCTTCCTGAACAGGAGCGGAAACCAAAGAAGGCTGCGGCGCGGGTTTTATTTCCTCTTCCGCCATTCCTTCTTTTGCTTTTTTCATTATATCTTCTTTCTGCTTGTTCCACTTGTCTATTGCTTCCCGTTTCAGTTTTTCAAGCAGTGTTTTCTTTTTTTCTTCCTGCTCTTTCATTATTTTCTGAACTTCTTCGGATTTAAGTTTTTCGTTTTTCTGCGCTTCATCCAGCTTTGTTTTAAGTTCCACCGCGGCCTTCTGAATTATTTCAAGTTCCATCTTTTCATATTCGCTCTGCATCCTTGCTTCTTCTTCAAGCAGCATCCGGGCGCGGTCTTCTTCTTCCTGCATTATCTTTTTATTGCGTTCTTCCACCGCTTTTCTTTTTGCCTCTTCCAGCTTATCTTTAGGCGAACTGTCAAGTTTTTCCCATATTTTTTCCCCGGTTGATTTGGAAGCAACAATGGAATACACCCTGTGCAGTTTGTCCCTTAGCCCCTTGTCATTAGGCGCGAGTTTAAGCGCGGTAATATAAGTTTCAACAGCTCCGTCATAATCCCCGTTGTCCAGGTAATTCTGCGCCATTATTTCAAATTTATCAACCAGTTCGTTTCCGGTGCCGGACGTCTTTGCCTTCATTTCATTTTCCATCTGTTTCATTTTAATGGATTTATGCCTGGCTTCGGCGTCATTTAATTCTTTCATTTTTATATTTATAGGATATTCTTCACTGTTGAAGTCAATTATGGATTCATAAATATTTCTGGCTTCTTCAAATTCGCCTTCCATCACTTTTTTTTCCGCGTCGCGTATCATAGTCCTTAACGCGGACTTAAGCTTATTTTTTACCCTGGGTTCTTCCGGAAAGGTTTTTATGACTTTTTTTATTATCCTTACGACTTTTTCATACTGAAGTTTTTTTTCATAGATGGAAAGCGCAGCTACATAACCGTCAAGCGCTTTAAGGGAATTACCTGTTTTGGAATATGAATCCGCCAGCATATTCAGTATGTTTACGTCTTCGGCGTCGGCACTGTACAGTTTTTCATACAGTTCAATGGCTTTTTTATACTCTTTATTCTGGTAGTAGCCGTTGGCAAGTTTTACGTAAAGCTTCTTTTCGTCCGCGTCCACTATCGCCTTCTCCCTTGATGCCGTCTCCCGCAATAAAAGTAATAAACGCTGAAATACGGGGCATTTTCAACCATTATAGTGATTATTATAATACAATAAGGGGATAAACTCAATTGTTAAAAACCGGAGGGACGGAGGGACAGAGGGACAGAGGGACAGAAGGACGGAAGGACGGAAGGACGGAAGGACGAAAGGACGAAAGGACGAAAGGACGAAAGGACGAAAGGACGAAAGGACGAAAGGACGAAAGGACGAAAGGACGAAAGGACG
>JAFGWA010000046.1 GCA_016937715.1 Candidatus Goldiibacteriota bacterium | reverse complement strand
TGTTTTAGTTACTCGATATAACTATTTTAACAAATGTTTGGAACCCACGTGCATTTATTGAACACTTAACATATTATCAGGTCTTGACCTGATACCTGATACGAAATGAATGAACAACATCGTGCCTTGACTTATGACTGTAATGGAATAAAAACTAATAAAATATAGCGGGATGCGGATTTTTTTGGTATTGTCAATTGGTTAAGTGGGAGACACCAAGCCGATTGATTTATAAAAAGATAAACTTAAAGGGGTGAAGAGTAATGAATGTCAGGCTGATTTTTGTATGTTTGTCCGTTTTTCTGTTTACCGGTAATTTGAATGCGTTTTCTGAGCAGGCGGAGGCAACTGCGACACCAACATGTATTCCGCTGAAACAAATAAGTGTTAAAAAAACAATGAATTTTGAAATACAAAAAGGCGAAGAGCTGGAAACTTTTGCCAATAGGGAAAATAATTATGTTTTTATAGGCAAATCAGATAAACTAAAAAATGGTAATTTTGATGTTCTTATTCTTAAAACTGATGCCGGCGGCAAGATAATATGGAAAAAGTATTTTGGGGAAGCGGAAGATGACTGGGGCATAGATATAATTGCTGCCGCAGACGGATACATTTTTATCGGAAGTTCAGGTGAAAAACCATTTATGGCTAAAATAGACGAAATGGGCAAACTTTTATGGCATAAAACCTTTAATGAAAAAATTCGGGAGGGGTATTTTACATCAATTACAGTGAACCCTGCGGGGGATATTGTTGCCACAGGTCAGATCCATGATGACAATGATAATAACAAGAAAGTTTTTATTGTTAAAATGAATTCCGCGGGAAAAGAAATAAAAAGAGAAGGTTTTATCGGGACATATACAAAAAATGCAAGAGGAAATAAAATTAATTTTATATCTGAGAATAAGTATTTGGTATCCGGTAATTTATGGAAAAATGGTTTGTTGTTTACTATGAATGAAAATCTTAATCCTATTAATATAGTTACAATGAATCATAAAGGGGTTGACGAAGGCCGTCGTCTTGAAACGGTATACAGTGGTGATCCGGTTGATACCATCAGAGATTGGGGGGTGGTCAGATGCGCGGAGCTGTATGATTTTGTGGCTGTAAACGATAACATTTATGCAATAGCATTATTAGATGATGATAATTTCAGCCCAATGCAGAAATACCTTATGATGTTTGAGAACTTTACGCCAAAAAAGGGGTATTTATATTCCACTTTATGCAGGGATTTTGACATGCAATCAATTTGTAAGACGGCCAACAGGGACATTTTTGTAAGCGGTGATACCTGTGAAACCCCGGGTTTGTTTTCATCCTGTAACAATATTATTCTTAATGTTGACAGCGATTTAAATATAAATTGCGCATATTCCCTGAAGGTAGGTGATTATACAAGAGTTATTGACATGAAAACCTGCAGCGATGGCAAGCAGATAATTTTTGGAGAATTTTATGAAAAAGAATACCGCGAAAAAAACAAATACACTTCAAATGACGACAGGATAAAGAAATATTATATTTTACAGACGGACAATGATTTTTCTATTTTAAAGTAATCCGACACCAAAAAGAAAAAATGGTGTCGGAGCCTGATTCATGACTTGATATAGGCCGGGGGTTAGAACTCACTTATAGTTTTTATTTTTTTTAAATATTCGGATCACTTGTTTAAGTAACCGCCAATTTTAAATTCATCCGGGTCTTTATAGAAAAAGAATAAAAAATGGTGCCGGACCTTGAAAGTAGAAAGTATAAGTTTAAACTTCGTCAGAAAATATTGATGGTAACTTTAGTAGGTCGAGGCTCAGACCTGATTTATAGCTTTTATATTTTAAAAAGATGTTGATAGACAAACAAGTCCGGGGGTCAGGTGTTACTTACAGCTTTTATAATTTAGAAAATGATGAAGATAACGAAAAATGAACTTGATATAATACGTTGTGGCAGGTATAGCTGCCAACCCGGAGTCCGGCGGGCGAAGAACTTGCGCCAATGGTGCAAGAAATTTCCTTTAGTCACAAGCCGGCATAAAGCAACACCGTCTTGATAAAAGGCGTTGTGGTAAGTACGATTATATACCCGGCGCGCATGAATAGGCAATAAACAGAAGTAAGCGGGTGACAGGACAGCGGTGTCTGATTTGAAAAACTTTTTGGAGAAGATAAAATAATGGGTGCGATACTTGTAACGGGCGCTTCGGGTAATACCGGGGCCGAACTTGTAAAATTGCTGGAAAAATCAGGATCGGAATTTTTTGTCGCTGCCAGAAATACCGGCGCGCCGCGGGCAAGGCGTTTTGACTTTATGGACCCTTCCACTTATACCGGGGCATTTGCCGGGATAGACAAAGTATTCCTGATGAGGCCGCCCGCGATTTCAAACGTAAAAAAATACATATTTCCCGCGATAGACGCGGCTGTTGACGCGGGTGTGCGCCATTTTGTTTTTTTATCGCTGCAGGGCGCTGAAAAGAACACGTTTGTCCCGCATAACAAAATAGAGGCTTATCTTAAATTAAAAAAAATTTCGTGGACATTTATCAGGCCGTCGTTTTTTATGCAGAATCTTACAACTGCGCATCTTGCGGAAATAAGGGATAAAAGTGAGATTTATGTGCCGGCGGGCAATGGCAGGACAAATTTTGTTGATGTGCGCGACGTGGCGCTGGCTTCTTATATAGCGCTGGCTGAACCGGGGCATGAAGGCAAGGCTTATGAAATAACCGGAAGCGAAGCGTTGACATATTATGAAATTGCCGGGCTTTTAACTTCGGCGCTTGGGCGCAAAATTACATACAAAAAACCCGGGCCTTTAAGTTTTTTTATCAGAAAAATTTCTGAAAAGCAGCCTTTAACCTACGCCTTAGTTACAACAGCGCTTTATTCCGTTTCAGCTTTGGGGCTTGCCGGCGGAACCTCCGGTGATTTTGAGCGGCTGTCCGGCAAAAAACCCGTTACAATGGCGGAGTTCATAAATGATTTCAGGGGTGTATGGTAAGGTGAAATGCTGCCGGCACGAAAAAAATCGGTGTCGGAGCCTGATTCATGACTTGATATTTATATCATTCACAACAATGCGGTTTTACGCACGACTGATAAGGCGAAAATAAACTGCCCCCTAACACTTCCGCTCGCATGCTCGCTTCAGCCCGGGAGTTTACGATGCGTATGCTCGCTCTAAACAAATTCAAACTGACAATAATCCAAACAAAGTATTTCTAAAAATATAGTTTTAAACGCAGTTTAAGCCAAAGTAAGGGTGTGGGGATTTAATTATTAAGACTTTCTTTTTTTAAAGGTTGATTAATTAAAAAAAATAGTTTATAAATAATAATCAAAAAAATATATAAAGCACGGGAGGGTTTATGTTCCGAAAATTATTTTCACTCGTAATTATTATGTTGTTTATGTTTAGTTGTTCAAAAAACGACGGTGGAACCGCACCATCTGCTCCGTCTGCTTCTCCCACGGCAACTTTAACCGCGGAGTGGAAGCAAATTGCCAGCAAAACTATAACGGGAAGAATCTTTCATACGGATTTGAAATTATTATCGGGTTTGCCATATGTAGCTATTACAGAATCAACGGATGTCGGTGTTATTACATCACATATTTCCGTGTTAAAAACAGTAGGTAACTCTCTCGAATATCTTGGTTCTCCCAAGTTTGTAACATCGACTCATTCAGGAGCGACGTTAAACTTTTTAAACTATTCGCCTTGTATAGCGTATACGGAAGAAGAAGAGAGTCTTGATTATGGGGCAAGTTTCAGAGTATATACCGGAATAGGTGCATCGGGATGGGAGTTTTTAGGAAGCCGGGCATATGATAATTATGACCAGGATATTGATATGTTTGTATATAATAATATTCCATATATGACGTATAAAGATTTTAACAACGGAAATAAGCTAACCGTAAAAAAATATGTTGCAGCTGGAACTACAGGGTGGGAAAGCGTTGGCTCGCCGGGATTCTCTTCAGAGGTGGGATTAAGTTCCACAAACAAGATTTGGGTTCAAAACGGAATTGAATACGTCGCTTATACAGATGTTAACAATAAAATAAAAGTTATGCAGCATTCATGGATAGGCTCTACGGGTTGGACCTATATCAGCGATGGTATGCCGGAGCATAATGGATGTATGAAGGATATAGCTATAGATAATGGTATTTTTTATGTGGCATATAAAGATTATGACAACTTAAATAAGATCAGTGTATTAAAGTGTCAAAATGGATTGTGGTCATTTTTGGGGAGTAGCGGGTTCTCTAATGGTGAAGTTCAATTTGTTAATATTACCGCAAGTAACAACGATATTTTTGTGGCTTATACAGATGAATCTGAAAATTATAAAGTACTGGTTAAAAAGTATAAAGGAGCAGAAATAACCGGGTGGGAATCCGTAGGTGAAACGTCACTGAACTATGAAGGCAGCAACGTAAGTATGGAAAGTAGCGATGGTTATCTGTTTTTAACGTTTACCAATAATACCGAGGTATCAGGATGTGATGAAATAAGGATATTTAAGTTTGAATGAAATAGAATTTATATCGCTTGTCCCAAAATGCTGCTTGAAGGAGTAAGAAATTGAAAACAAGAATTGTTTTAATTATTATGTTATTTGCAATTTCGGTTAATTGTAAAGCTTTTGAAGAAAAATCTGCGGCATCTCCGACTCCGACGGCAATTCCGACAATTATTATTAAAAGTAATGCTGCGGTTGTTAATTTCAATGATAACAAGCATTTTATCAAAGATATGACATTGCTACAGGATGGTAAATTACTTTTTGTAGGTTCAACTTTTTCAACCGATGAAAAAAATGAAAATATTTACATATTGTTCGTCAGCGGCGAGGGACAAAAGCTTTCGGAGAAAATTTATGGTGATGATACCAATTCTATTGCGAAAATTGTTTATCAGTCAAAATCCGGGAAAATCTATATTGCCGGTACTTCTAACAATAAGCTTTTTATAATGCGAATTGAACAAAGTGGCAGTATTGTTTGGCATAAAAAATTCGCTGAAATATTTTCTAATGATAACGCGATTAGTCTTACGGAAAGTATTGATGATGGAATTATAGCAATATCTGAAAAGGTTTATAGCAGCTATGCAAATCCATATTCGGTTAAATTAAGCAGTTCCGGTGATACAGTGTGGGAAACTGTTTATGAAAGCGGCAGTAAAATTGATAGAGTTTATTTTCCAAAAGGAGTAGTAATTGATAATGATACGTACCTGGTTGTATCAAAGGTTGATTACGATTCAATATTATTACGTGTTAAAGAGCCTGACGGAAGATGGACGGCAGGTACGGCTTTTGATTATGAAGGCCGGTTCGTTGATTTAAATATAGAAGTAGGTTTTGATACTATGCGATGTAATTCCGTGCCTGTTTCGTTATTCAAGTGTAAAAATATGATTGTTTCCCCTCTGGAATGTGAATCGTTGAGTCGCCTTGATGAAAGTGGTGTAAAACTTATAACATACGCTGATGACATGATGAATATAAAACAAATATTTTCTGTCCCGATTTATAAATTTGTATCAATAATTGATGGTGCTGCTGACGGGTATATCGGAATAGCGAATAAATATCATTATTCAATGCCAAGTGTCTCGATGATTTTTTTGGATTCAAATTTTATTCCGAAAAAGATGTATGTTTTT
Organism: Candidatus Goldiibacteriota bacterium; assembly: GCA_016937715.1. Lineage (NCBI taxonomy): Bacteria > Candidatus Goldiibacteriota > Candidatus Goldiibacteriota bacterium. The sequence goes on along the minus strand of JAFGWA010000046.1, from coordinate 28,762 downwards.
GATTATCTGTCTAATACCGAACCGATAAAAATATTTCAGGTCAAAACAGACGCATATATCATTTACACTAAACATGGTATTACTAAAGTATCTTCCAATGGTAAAAGAATTTGGTAATTTGATATAGTTTCGTTGTCAGGTATTGCCTCAGCTTTGATTTTTATAAAATTAAGAGATAACGCAATACGGGCTTGATATAATATGTTGTTGCAGGTACGGCTGCCCGCCCTGGGCATGTCGGGGGAAGAACTTGCGCCAATGGTGCAAGAAATAGCCTTGAGTAACAAGAAAATGGTGTCAGATTCTGTTATAAGGACACAAATCTGCAACCGCTGGTTGCAGAAATAAGTTGGTCACATAATGTGGTTATACCGCGGGCTGAAGAACCGCGCCTACTAAGGCAATTCAAAGGCATGAGGGACAGAGGGACGGAGGGAAAACAGAAGTTCGGTAAAGATAAAATCAACTGCCGTACCCTAAAAGGACGCGCCTATCCCTGCTTCTTACGCTCATATATTCGCTTCATCGCCGGGATTTCCGCTGCGTATGCTCGCTCCAACCAAATCCAAGCCTCCAAGCCTCCGCCGTTACAGATTTCCCTTTAAAAATTGGTATTTTTATAATATAATTCTGTCATTGCCCCTTAATGGTAATCACGCGTTAACGCGCGCACCAGGATAGGGGTTGGAGCCATTTCCGGCAATCGCCCTTTTAGGGCGCCGGGATAAATCTGCGCGGGATATACCGCGGGAGGCCCGTTTTTGAACCGCTATAGGTTCAGGAGGAAGGCGTAAGTCTATGAAAAAGGGGAAGGTAAAAGTCAGTACACAGCGGTGCAAAGGATGCAATCTTTGTATCGCGGAGTGCAAGAAAGGTGTTTTAAAACCGGGTAAAATAATTAATAAGCTTGGTTATACCGTAGTGGAATTTGATGACTGCGGCAAGTGTACGGGGTGCATGCTGTGCGCCATAGTATGTCCGGACGCCGCCATTGAAGTGTTTCTGGAGGATGAAAAATGAGCGGAAAAATTTTAATGAAAGGCAATATTGCAATAGCGGAAGGCGCTATGGACGCGGGATGTAAGTTTTACGCGGGCTATCCGATAACTCCGCAGAACGAGATTCCCGAATACATGTCAAAACGCATGCCGGAAGCCGGCGGTGTTTTTATGCAGGCGGAAAGCGAATTAATTTCAATCAATCTTGTGTTTGGCGCGTCAGCAGCCGGCGCCCGCGCGATGACAACTTCGTCTTCGCCGGGGATGTCGCTGATGCAGGAAGGTATTTCTTACATGGCGGGATGCGAACTTCCCGGAGTGCTGGTAAATGTAATGCGCGGCGGACCCGGGCTTGGCAATATAGCGCCGTCGCAGAGTGATTATTTTCAGGCGGTAAAACCGGGGCACGGCGATTTCAGAATGATAACGCTGGCGCCTTCAAACATACAGGAAATGTACGACTTTACTTTTGAAGCGTTTGACCTGGCGGATAAATACAGAAATCCGGTCATGATTTTAACGGACGGGCTTTTAGGCCAGATGATGGAAACCATAGAACTTAAAAGCGGCAGGAAGCCTTTGAATCCCAGGCCTGCTTCTGAATGGGCGCTGACAGGAGCCAAGGGCAGGGAGCCAAGAAAAATTCTTTCGCTTTTAATGAAGCCCGGCGAACTTGAAGCGCACAACTACGAATTATGGAAAAAATATGACGCCATGAAAAAGGCAGAAGTAAGGTACGAATTAACGGGCGCGGAAAACGGTTATGACAATCTGATAGTGGCTTTTGGAAGCGTGGCAAGGACTTCAAAGGGCGTAATTAAAGAAAGCGGTAATTTAAAAGCGGCGCTGTTTCGGCCAATATCGCTCTGGCCTTTTCCATACGCTGAATTAAAGGAAGCCGCAAAGAAAGCAAAAAAAGTTTTTGTCTTTGAAATGAATATGGGACAGATGGTGGAAGACGTAAGGCTTGCGGTGCAGGATGATTCCAAAGTGGAATTTTTCGGACGGCCGGGAGGCGGGCTTCCCAGCCAGGAAGAGCTGCTGGCTTTTATGAAAGGGAAGGTGAAGTGATATGGAGAAAAAAATATATGGTTTTCCGGAATCGCTTAAAGATGTATCCACTTCATACTGCCCGGGATGTTCGCACAGCACGGTACATAAATTGATAGCGGAAGTAATAGATGAACTGAATGTAAGGGAAAAGACAATAGGCGTGGCGCCGGTTGGCTGCGCGGTTTTTGCATATGACTTTTTTAATTTTGATGTGACAGAAGCGCCGCATGGCAGAAATCAGGCGGTATCTGCCGCGATAAAAAGGGTGCAGCCGGACAGCGTTGTCTTTTCTTATCAGGGAGACGGCGACCTGGCATCAATAGGAATGGCGGAAACAATACATACCGCCAACCGCGGCGAGAATATAACGGTAATATTCATTAATAACACGAATTACGGAATGACAGGCGGCCAGATGGCGCCGACATCCCTGCTTGGGCAGGTAACGACCACTTCGCCTAAAGGAAGGGATGCCGGGTATTACGGTTATCCTATTAAGATGCTGGAACTTTTAGCCCCGCTGGAAGGCGTAAAATATTTAGAGCGTGTAAAGGTAACAAACGCGGTGTCTGTAATAAAGGCAAAAAAGGCGATAAAAAAAGCTTTTGAAAACCAGATTAATAACGTGGGGTTTTCCATGATAGAAGTGCTTGGATGCTGCCCCGCCAATTGGAAGATGGATCCTGTGGAAGCGAACTGCTGGGTCGATGAAAAAATGGCGGAGTATTATCCGCTTGGCGTCGTGAAAGACGTCAGGTAATTAAAAAGCACAAATCATAAGGAGAACAACAATGACAGAAAAAATAATGATAGCGGGAAGCGGCGGGCAGGGAGTTTTAACTTTAGGGCTTTTTCTTGCAAGGATAGCGGCAATGGAAAAAAAGAACGCGACCTGGCTGCCGGCTTACGGCGCTGAAAAACGCGGCGGGTTCTCGCACTGCAGTGTGGTAATAAGCGATGAAGAGATTTTTTCCCCTATGGTGGAAAATCCCGACACGCTTATTGTTTTTGACCAGAGGGCGTATGACACATACAAGTCAAGGGCAAAGGCTGATACGATGGTGATTGAAAATTCCACTTTAGTTACAGATGATAATTCTTCGCCCGGGAAAAAGATAAAAGTACCCGCGTTGGAAATGGCAAATAAGCTTGATCAGGCAAAGGTAATGAATGTTATTGTGGCGGGCGCTTACGTGGCAGGCAAGAAAATGCTTGGGGCAGACAATGCCATGCAGACAATAAAAGCTTCACTTGGAAAAAAAGAAGCGGAGATAATGGAAAAAAACATACAGGCCTTTAAGGCGGGGATGGAATTTGCAGAAAAAAATTAAGAAAGTTTTAACAAAAATAGCGGGCAAGAAAAAGCTTACTGTAAGAAAGGCCATGCTTGAAGATGCGGTATTCATTCACATGGCTATTCAAAAGTACGCCGCCGCGGCTGACCTTTTAATTAAGCCTCTTGGAGACATATATTCGCAGATAAGGGAATACTTCATCTGTGAGATAAACGGCAAACCCGCGGGGCTTATAGCCCTGCACGTATACTGGTCGGATATGGCGGAAATAAGGTCGTTTGTGGTGGAAAAAGAAAACCGTATGGCGGGCGCCGGAGGAATGCTTTTAAAGGCCGCGATGGCCGAGGCGAAAAAGATGGGAATTACAAAAGTGTTCGCGCTTACAAAAATACCGGATTATTTCAGGAAACACGGATTTAAGGACGAAGAAAAAGCCGCGCTTCCGCAGAAAATATGGAAAGACTGTTTAAACTGCCCTAAGTTTCCAAACTGCGATGAATCCGCTGTATTATATGATTTTAACGGGGAAAAAGGTTGAAAGACAAAAAAAAGGAACTGTCGGTAAATTTTGAAATAGTTATCAGAGAAGAAGAAGGCAGGTTCATAGGCGAGTGCCGGGAACTGCCGGGCCTTGTGGCCGGCGGCGCCAATTCCGGCGAAGTCATAAAGAACTTAAAAGCGGCTATTCCGCTTTATCTTCGTTATGTTCCCAAGGAATCGTTTATTCCCGTTTATGAAAACGAGATCATTCCGATAATATATGATTTTGAGGAATTTAACGGGCATCTTTACGCCGCCACCAACAAAGATACGGTAATAAGGACTTCCACAGGCGACACCGGTTCATGGGAAAGTATAACTGTTGCCAATATTTATTCGCCTTATTTTAACGGCCCTGTCGGGCAGACAAAAAGTTTTGAAAAAGAAGACCTTGGGGATTACACGCCGCAGGTTTACTGTTTAAAAACTTATAATGACCTTGGTACGCCAAAACTTTTCTGCGGCACCAACGCCAGCGGCGGCATTTATGAAAGCCTTGACGGAAAGACGTGGAGCCTGTCTTTTAACAGCCAGGAAGCAAGGATACACTGCATGGAAGTTTTCAAGGGCAAACTTTTTGCCGGCACTTCCACGGAAGGCAAAATATACAGCTACAACGGCACCCACTGGGTGATTTCCATAAACACCACTGAACTTGCCGTTACGGCTTTCGGGATATACAGGGATTATTTATACGCGGGAACATATCCAAACGGTGTAATATACAGGACCGCGGACGGCATTAACTGGCAGAAAATTTACGACACAAACCAGTCTTTTGTAAATGGTTTTTATGTCTTCAAAAACAGGCTTTATGCTTCCACATCAAAGGCCACCGGCGGGCTTATTTTCATGACGGAAGACGGCACCAACTGGGTGGAAAATTTCTTTTCTGAAAAAGACGTTAACTTTTACGGCTTTGCCTCTTTTTCAAATAACTTATACGTGGGAAGCGGCGACAACGGAAGAATATATAAATCGCTTGACGGTAAAAGATGGGAACTGGCTTTTCAGACGGACGAAGAAGATGTGCGTTCGCTTACAATGTTTAACGGGTATCTGTATTTTGGTTCTTCGCCCAAGGGCAGGATTTTTAAGACGACGGTCAGCAATACCCCGCCGCCGCGCGCGCTTGATATTAATGTATCTGAAATAACTTCCCACAGCGCGGCTATTAACTGGCGTACGGACAGGGAAGCGCAGACGATAATAGAATACGGCATAGATGAAAACTACGGCAATAATATAATTAATGAAACTATGACGGCGGAACACCGGATAACTTTAAATAACCTGCGCGCCATGACAAAATACCATTTCAGGATTCTTACATATTCTGACATGGGAAGTTTTTCCGGAATCATTGATGATTACACGCTTACCACGGCAGCGGCTGTGACCCCTGTAATTGAATCCGGCTCTCATCCCTTGCAGGAAAACTGGTACAAAAAAAGCGAAGCTGAATTCAAATGGGGCCAGCACCTTGACATAAAACATTACCTTTATATGATAGACCAGGAACCGGATACAATTCCGGAGCCTTCGCGGTGTTCGGTCACGGTTAACGAATCCGTAAACATAAAAAATCTTGATGACGGCGTGTGGTATCTGCATTTAAGGATAGAAGATAAAGCCGGAAACATAAGCAGTACGGCGTCGCACTTCTGCGTAAAGATAGACACGCAGGCGCTGCCGCCGGTTATATCCTCGCCGACGCACAAAAAAAGCGATGTCTGGTACTCCAATAATACTCCGGTTTTTACATGGGAGAAACCGCAGGACCTGTCGGGTATTGAAGGGTATTACTACATAATTGACGACCTTCCCGGAACCGTGCCCGGCGATAAGAACGGCACCTTTACAATGGCTGCAACGGTTAAGTCACAGCCCATAGAAGACGGCGTAAAATACATACACGTGGTTTCCAAAGACGCCGCGGGCAATGTGGGCACAAAGGCGGCGCATTATAAATTCTGCGTTGATACCACGGCATTAATACCGGCCGTATCATCACGCACGCATCCCGACGAAGAGTCGTGGTACAACAAATCAAAGGTTGAACTTCATATAGCAAGGCCGCAGGATTTATCGGGCATTGAAGGTTTTTATTACACTGTGGACCAGAAACCGGACACAAAACCTTCAGACACCGACTGGGTTTACACAAAAGCCAGCGACATAGAACTGCCCGCAAAAACTGACGGTACGTGGTATGTTCATTTGCGGTCAAAAGACTTTGCGGGAAATATTTCCGCGGAGACCGCGCACTTTAAATTCAAGATAGACACGCAGGCGCTGCCTCCGAACATTTCATCGGTAACACACCCTGACTCGCACAAGTGGTACAACCTTAAAAAAGCGCAGTTTAAAATAATGCCGCCGGAAGATTTGTCCGGCATAGAAGGGTATTATTACCTGATTGATACAAAAGAAAAAAATACGCCGGACGCGACGGCCGCGTGGACGGACAAGGATACTATTTTCTCGTCCGACTTAAAAGACGGCGAATGGTACCTGCACGTAACAGCGCGCGACAAGGCGGGCAATTCCGGGCAGATGGCGTCGCACTACCGCGTAAATATTGACACCGCGGCAAAGCCGCCGGCTGTTTATTCGCGGACGCACCCGGACCAGGAGCAGTGGTATAACAATTCCATACCGGAACTTCACTGGGATACGCCGGAAGACCTGTCCGGCATAGAAGGGTATTTTTATACGGTTGATAAAAAACATAACACAGTGCCGGTAAAGGAAAACTGCGAATGGACTACGGCTAATCAGGTTACCATTCAGCCCCCGGAAGACGGTATCTGGTATTTTCATATTATTTCAAAGGACAATGCCGGCAACACGGGCTGGGAAGCGTTTCATTATAAGCTGAAGATAGATACAAAGGTGGAACAGCCAAGGATAAGTTCTTCCACACACCCCGATGAAAGCAAGTGGTACAATTCGGGAAAGGTAAAAATAAGCTGGACAGTCCCGCAGGACCTTTCAAAGATAAAGGCGTTTTATTATCTGTTCTCCAAAGAAAGGCACCTTAAAATATCGCCGGAGCACGCCGTGAAAACAGACATGCGTGAAGCGGAATTAAACGTGGAAGATGAAGGCACGTATTATTTTCACATAGTGGGCGAGGACAATGCCGGCAATATAGGCGAAGATCCGGCGGTCTTTACCGTGAAAATTGACCTTGTGGCGGAACCGCCAAAAATAATTTCCACAACGCACGTGAACCCGGAAAAATATTATTCCAACATAAGCCCGGTGTTTGCTGTTGAAAAAATAAACGACATGTCGGGTGTTGACGGCTACTACTATATTATAGACAGAAATCCTGATACTGTTCCTGACCGCAAGAATTCCAGGTTTGTACAGGACGGCACCATTAAAGTTCCGGACAGGCTGGAAGACGGCGAATGGTATTTTCATATCCTTACAAAAGACGCGTCCGGCAATATAGGCACAGAGGCCACGCATTTAAAATTTATGATAGAAATAACGCCTCCGGAAGTAATGATAACGGAACTGCCGGAATTTATTAATACGGAAAAATTTGACGTATCATGGGACGCGCAGGATAAAGAATCGGGCGTGGCGTGTTATGACGCGGAATTCAGGGAAGGCGAAAAAGGAAAGTGGAAGCCTTGGCTTAATGATACAAAAGACAAACAGGCAAAATTTTCCGGAAGTGACGGAATAAGGTATTTTTTCAGGGTAAGGGCAAAGGACAATGCCGGCAACTGGTCGCAGTTTATGGAACCGGAAAAAGCCAGCGTAACTGTTGACATAACTCCGCCCACGCCTGTTACCCAGCTGGTTGCCAAGCCTCAAAAAGGCGGCGAGATACACCTTGAATGGAACAAGTGTTCGGATTCTGTCAGCGGCCTTGCGTATTACAGAATTTACAGGTCTTCTGTTTCCGGCCACGCGGGCATGCAGATAAATGATGACGGCGAAAATACGGACACAAAATTTATTGACGCGTCCAAAGACATAGAAGACGGAATAATTTATTATTATACCGTAAGGCCTGTGGATAAAATAGGAAATGAACGTGAAAGCGGAAACAAGCAGGTGCTTGCCATCTGTGACCGCGCCGCAATGCCTCCGGTGGTGCGTTCGCTTACGCACCCGATGCAGGGCGACTGGTACAATGTTAAAAACGTAAAACTTACATGGGACACGCCGCAGGATGCCACAAGAATAACAGGATACTATTATATATTTGACCAGACCGGAACCACGTTGCCGGGTGAAAAGAACGGCACGTGGTTTACCGATAACGAAATTGATTTTAACAATGTTTCTGACGGTACATGGTATTTTCACATTGTGTCCAAAGATGAAGCGGGCAATATTTCCGAAGAGGCTTCGCATTACACCATAAACGTGGATACCACAAAGCCAAAACCTCCGGTTGTATCTTCAATTACGCATCCGGATTTTAACGGCTGGTACAACGGCAATTCGCCTTCGTTCAGCTGGACAGTTCCGCCTGACCAGGCGGGTATTGACGGCTATTACTACGTTTTTAATCAGATTAAAAATACCATGCCGCAGCCGTCCACTTCATCGTGGACAAAAGGCACAATGGCTTCGTTTGTTGACGTGCCGGACGGTATTTGGTACCTGCATGTGACGGCCAAAGACACAGCAGGCAATATTTCGGAAGAAGCTTCGCATTTTCAGGTGAACGTGGCAATGACGCCGCCGCCGCCTTCTGTTTTTTCTTCCACCCATCCCGAACAGGATAAGTGGTACAGGGACAAATCGGTGAAACTGCAGTGGAAAGCCGCTCAGTATGTAAATGACATAGTGGGCTATTATTACGTTCTTGATAATTCAGAAAACACGATACCCACGCCAAAGAATAATAAAACCATGGACACGCATATAGCCTATCCGGAGCTGTCTGACGGTATATGGTATTTTCACATTCTGTCAATTGACAGGGAAAGCGTGACAGGAAAGACCGCGTGCCATTTTAAAATAAAGATTAAAACAAAGGTAAAATTAAAAGGCGTGGTCACGCATTCAAACGGTATTATGCCGCTTCCCGGCGCGACCGTGGAAGTTATGAAAGAAGACGGCGCCACAATGGGAATAGGAATTTCCGACAAAGAGGGTAATTTTGAAGTGGATAATCTAAGCGTGGGTAAAGCAAAGGTGAAGGTGCTTACAAAGAACCTTCCGCCTCAGATGATATACGATGTTGAATTGAATCAGGACGAGCCGGAAAAAGTGATAAACATATCCACTGAAATCTTCGCTTACTACGAAGAGACCACGGGAAAAATGACTTTCAGCTATTATATCCCCGAAGACGGGGCTGTCACCATAAAGGTATATAATGAAACGGGCAAAATTTTATCCACCCTTGAAGAGAATAAAAAAGGCAAGATATATAATTCAACAGTGTGGGATACGGCCGGCAATGAAGACGGCATCTATCTTTATCAGATATCGTCAAAAGGCAGTGAAAGCGGAAAGATAACAAGGTACGGAATAAGGAAAATAAAAAAAGGCAGATAAAGTTTATTAACGCATAAAAGAGAGGCGCTTATGGCAAAAAAATGTAAATCCTGCGGAATGGATAACAGGGACGAAGCAAAGTTCTGCGCGTCATGCGGCGCGCCTTTGTCTGTGATTAAAAATAAGCCCGTAAAAAAGCCGGTATCGCCTGCTGCAATAAAATTCCGCGTAATTCTGGGCGTGTCGCTGTTTCTTGCCGCGGCGGTAATATTTATTATTATGTCAAAAGTTAAAGATGCCGCGCAGTTAAAAACTGTGGAAATCACAAAAGCGCAGTTTGAAGCGCAGGATACCGCGGTGTTTTCGGGGATAACCGCGAAAGATTTTACGCATCAGGTATTAAAGTGGCAGGCAACGGTAAATGTAATTAAACAGGTCTATCAGTACGCCAAGGATTCAGACGACCCGGACTTTATGTTTTCAATGATGGTAAGCCAGCCTGATTTTAAGGAAAAATTACCCCATGCCAATTTCTTAAGCCTGGGGATTTATGACAATAAACTTTATGCCGTTAAGTATGAATTCGGCGAGACGGAAGAGTACTTAAGGCAGGTTGTAAAAGTACCTGACGGTGAAGCTGTGCTGTACGGCAGGTATCTTGGTTTAAGAAAAGTTTTTGAAAAACTTTTCGGAAGGCCTTCTTTTGTGAAGGAAGACATAAAAAAATACCCGTTAAAAGAAAGGCTTAAGTACCTTAAAAAGGGAAAGGATAATCAGGGTAATTCAAGCAACATTTATATTACATGGGACCTTGGAAATACAAAGGCGGAACTTGTAATGTTTGGAAGCGGGGAAAAGGCACACCTTACAGTGCGCTTTTTATATATGCCTGTATGGGACATAGTGGGCAAACATTAAATGAAAAACGGCATAACCGCGGGGAATCTTTTCATTTTTTTTGTGATATCCGCGCTTGCGCTTGTACCGCCGGCTGTAAATACAGCTTCCTACAATATTGTCCGTGTTAAAGATATTATTTTTATTGTTTGTGCTTTTGGGGCGTTTTTTGTCTGGCTTTTTTCCGGCAGTTCAAAGGTTAAAATTGTCACCCTTTTTCCGCTTATATATTTTGCATGGGCGGCGGTATGCGCGCTTTCGGGGGATTACGCTTTTGCCTCTGTAAAGGCGTTTACTGTATACTCCGCTATATTTGTTTTTTTCGCGGCAGTTTCCAACTGCAGGGAACTTAACCTTTCAAACATAAGAAACGCCGTTATAATCACTTCCGCGCTTCCGGTGATTATTGGCATAGCGCAGATTTTTCTGCCGGGTTTATTTAAGGGTTTTATGGTGTTTGGGGACAGAATTCCGTCTTTGTTCGGCAACCCTAATTTTTTTGCCGCCTACCTTGCAGCGGTGATTCCAATAACCCTGTGGCGGACAATGTACGGCCTTGGAAGCGGAAAGTTTTTTAATCTGCTTTTAACCGCGGCGTCTGTTTACTGCCTTTATAAGACGGGTTCCAAAGCGGGGCTTTTAACCGTTGCGGTTGAATTCTTTATACTTATCTGGGCGATTATAAAACAAAGGCATATTAAAACATCAATAAGATATTTTATAATCGCGGTTATGGCTGTGCTTACGGTTTTCATGGCGGCTAAGGCGCTGGGCATAAGCCCCCGGGATATTTTAAAGGGTAATCAGTGGGAAAAAAATGAATCTGTTTTTTTCAGGGAACAGGTATGGTCCGGAACTTTAAAAATGGTAATGGACAGGCCTGTTCTGGGGCACGGTCCGGGCGCGTTTACGCTTTCATATCCGCCTTACAGGACAGACAGGCTTTTAAAGTGGATGGACCAGCACGATTATGAAGTGACTTATCCTGAAAATGTTTTTCTTCAAAGCGCTGTTGAAACAGGATTTCCGGGGCTTATCATCCTGCTGGTTATGCTTGTTTTTATACTGTTTCACTTCTCCAGGGAAGAAAAAGAAGAGACGGATTTTAAAATAGGTTTTGTGGGGCTTTTATTTATTAATATGTTCGGGGTTGATTTAAACTACACCGCGTCATACATGATGGCTGCATTTTATGCCGGAATATTTATGAATGATTATAAAGGCCGGGAACTTAAGTTAAACGGCGCGGCGCGGTATGCTGCGGCGGTATTGGCATTTGCGGTCCTGACAGCATCTGTAATTTATCACGTGAAAAACGAAATGTCAGACGTTAAACTGAATTCCGCGGTTTATATGTCGCGGGATAAAAACTTTAACGCGGCTATCAGCGCTTATGAACAGGCGGTCAAGTTAAACCCGTATAACTTAACCGCGATGTATTTTTCCGGCAACGCTAAAATGGACAGGGCGCTGTCATCATCGGGATATGAAGCGCTGGAAGATTACAAACGATTAAATGAGCTGGCGCCTAATTATGTCCTGCTGCACTACCGAATGGCAAAAGCGTATTACAGGACAGGCAGCGTACAGAACGCGGAGATGGAGTATAAAAAGATGCTGGCGCTTGACCCGTATTTTATGCCCGCGATAAGCGAACTGGCTTACCTTTATTATTTTGACAATAAAGACACCGCCGGCGCCGAAGCGCTGCTGCTTGACGTGATTAAGAAAGAGCCCCGGGACCCTTCCTTTTATAATAACCTTGGCAATATTTATTTTGGAATGAAAAAGTATGAAGACGCGGTTTTATATTACAATAAAGCCCTGGAAATAAAACCGGCGGCAGATTACTATTATAATATAGGGTGCGCGTATCTGGCGCAGGAAATGCCTGAAAAAGCGGCTGAAAACCTTATGAAAGCATCTGAACTTGACGTAAATAAATCAAATCAGAAAATTCAGGTAATGCTTAATATTGCGCAGACACAGTTAATGAAAAAGAAAGGAAGGTAATATGGTGAAAATAGCGGTATTAGTATCCGGCGGCGGAAGCAATTTGCAGTCGCTTATAGACGCGGTTGAAAGCGGATATATAAAGAACGGTAAAATTGAACTGGTTATTTCCAATAAAGCTGATGCCTTTGGGTTAAAGCGCGCGGAAAAACACGGTATTAAGAGCCTGTTTGTAAATCCTAAAGAGTTCAAATCCCCGCAGGAATATGACGCGCACCTTGCAAAGACGCTTAATGCCTCCGGGATTAATCTGGTGTGCCTTGCGGGCTACATGAAGATACTGACAAAAGAATTTATAGACGGATTTAACAATCCCATAATGAATATTCACCCGGCGCTGCTGCCGTCTTTTGGAGGCAAAGGGTGTTATGGCCTGCACGTACACGAAAAGGTGCTTGAATACGGTGCGAAAGTAACAGGGTGCACGGTGCACTTTGTGGATTATGGCGCTGATACAGGGCCTATAATAATGCAGGAAGCTGTAAGCGTATCTGCGGATGATACTCCCGAAACCCTTCAGAAAAAGGTACTTGTGTATGAACATAAACTTTACAAAGAAGCCGTGAAATTATTCTGCGAAGGCAAAATTAAACTTGAAGGCCGTATTGTAAAAATATCGGGTGAAAATTAATAATGATATGCCCTTCATGCGGGTATGAGTATAAAGAGGGTATTAAGGTATGCCCTGACTGCGGCGCCTTGCTTGAACATGCAGAAGAGATAAAGCCGGAAAGCAAACCCGTAAGCGCAATGGATAAAAATGACCTTGTATCAGCGGGGCTTTTTGATGACCTTGCGGAATTTGAAGTGTTAAAAAAGTATTTAGAAGAAGAAAAAATATTTTACCACGCGGTGGATCACACGCCGTCAAAAGAATCCATGCGGGGGCACGCGCATCTTGCAAGGTTTCCCGTGTCATATGAACTTTTTGTTGAAGAAAAAAGGGCTGCGGATGCTAAAAAACTGATTGATGATATCAGGGAGGCGCAGGTGGACATTTCTGACATGCGCTGGCAGGAAACGGAACCTGATCCGGACATAGAAACCGCGGAGTTATGCCAGGTGGAAACAGACCTGGAAGCTTCCGTGATACGCGATATACTGATGCAGGAAGGTATTTACAGTTTTGCCAGAAATAATACCCTTCCTTTTACAAACGTGATAATGTCTTTTTTTAACAGGAAAGGTAAAGTGACTGTTATAGTAAATAAAGAAGATTTGGAAAAAGCAGGGAAAATAATAAAAGAACTGTAATAATATAATAATACGGAGGTAATAAAATGCTTAATGTAAAACGCGCTTTGATAAGCGTATCTGACAAGACGGGAATTGTTGAATTCGCAAAGGAACTTGAAAAGAAAGGTGTGGAAATTATTTCCACGGGCGGAACAAAAAAAGCGCTGCTGGACGCGGGCGTAAAAGCGATAGACATTTCTGATGTGACGGGCTTTCCTGAAATGCTTGACGGAAGGGTTAAAACTCTTCACCCAATGGTGCACGGCGGGCTTCTGGCGCTGCGTGAAAACGCGGAGCACATGGCAACAATAGAAAAACACGGAATTAAAACCATAGATATGGTTGTGGTAAATCTGTACCCTTTTAAAGAGGTGATTAAGAAATCTGATATTAAAATAGAAGAGGTTATAGAAAATATAGATATCGGCGGGCCTTCAATGGTGCGCTCTGCCGCTAAAAACGCGCAGTCAGTGGCTGTGTTAACCGACAGCAAAGACTATCCGAAAATTCTTGAAGAGATGAACAGCGGCGGTATAAAACCGGAAACCTTAAATTATCTGCGCGTGAAAGCGTATAAGACAACAGCGGATTATGATGTTTATATCTCCAACTACCTTGAAAAAGCCCTTTTAGACCCGCAGGAATTACCCGATAAAGTGCTGATAAGCGCGGATAAAAAACAGGTAATGCGCTACGGCGAAAACCCGCACCAGAAAGCGGCTTATTATGTTTTTCCGGGAGTGAAAGACTCGGGCCCTGCCGCGTGCGAACAGCTTCACGGCAAAGAGCTTTCCTTTAATAACATAAATGATATGGACGCGGCAATGAACATCGTGAAAATGTTTGAAAATCCTGCCGCGGTTATAATAAAACACGCCAATCCGTGCGGTGTCTGTGAAGCCGCGGATATCACAACGGCTTACGTGCAGGCGTTTGAAGCAGACCCGCTGTCGGCTTTTGGCGGTATCTGCGCGATGAACAGGGCCTGCACCACGGCAATTGCTGAACGCGTGGACAAGATGTTCATGGAAGTGATAATAGCTCCGGATTATGAACCTGAAGCGCTGGAAATATTAAAGAAAAAGAAAAATATACGCATAATGAAAGCCGCCGTGCAGAAGGCGGTTTTTGAAAATGCCATAAGGTATATGGATATTAAGAAGGTGACGGGAGGGCTTTTAATACAGGAACCTGACTTTAAAAATGTCACAGAGGCGGAATTAAAAGCAGTCACCAAAAAAACACCCACACAGCAGGAAATAAAAGATATGTTATTCGCGTGGAAAATAGTAAAAATGGTTAAGTCCAACGCGATAGTGGTTGCTAAAAACGGAACCACGCTTGGAATAGGGCCCGGGCAGACTAACCGGGTGGGCGCGCTTACAATTGCGGTTAATAACGCGGGCGAAAAAGCAAAAGGCGCCGTACTTGCGTCGGACGCGTTTTTCCCGTTTAAGGATAATGTTGACCAGGCGGCTAAAGCCGGAATATCCGCTATTATTCAGCCCGGCGGTTCTGTACGTGATGAAGAATCCATAAAAGCGTGCGACGAATACGGCATGGCTATGGTGTTTACCGGAGTCAGACACTTCAGGCATTAATCCTGAAAATAAAGAATACAGCCTGCCATTCAGATGATGTTGATTTAAACGTTATTTAATGGTATTATTTAAAAAATCTGTCAAGAGGGTGAAACGTGAAAAAAAGTATAATTTTGTCATTTTTACTTTTATTCTGCACCGGTTCTATTTTTGCGGTAGGCGCTGGAAGCACGGGCCTGAACTTTATAAAAATATCACAGGGAGCGCGTCAGGCGGGGATGGGCGAGGCTTTTACCGGCATTGCCGATGACGTAAACGCTGTTTTCTGGAATCCCGCGGGGCTGTCTCAGCTTACGCGGCATCAGGCGTGCCTTATGCACGCGGTATGGATGCTTGACGTAAACTTTGAATACGCCGCTTATGCTTTTCCGCTTGGCGAACTTGGCACGATAGGGATATACGGTGTTTACCTGAATGCCGGTGAAATTTTAAAAACAGAAGAAGATGCCGGCGGGAATTATATTTTAACAGAAGAAAAAGTGGGTGCCACCAATTTTAATATTACGCTTGCTTACGGAAGAAAACTTTCGGCTTTTTTTGGCAAAGATTCTGTTTTCTCTGATTTTTCCGCGGGTTTAAGCGTTAATATTTCAAGTGAAGACGTGGCCGGCGACGCCGGCGGCGGTTACGGCTTAAATTTAAGCACGTTGTTTAATCCCAAGTATGAAAATTATTCTTTTGGGATGGCAGTTGAAAATGTCGGCTTTTCCAATAACAGGCCGTCATTGCCGCTTGCGGTAAGGCTTGGGTTTGGCTACCGTTTTGCCTTTGAAAACATGATACTTCCGTTTACTGATGAAGGCGCGTTTATCTTTCCGGATAATTCGGCGGCCGCGGGCCTTGACGTGGTCATTTATCCCACGGAACAGATAGTGCGTTTTAACGCGGGCGTTGAAAAAATGTGGGTGCTTAACAAGTATCACAGCGTGGGCGTAAGGGCGGGGTATAAATTTTTAAATGACCTTGGTTTTTCCGCCGGAATCACTGCGGGGCTTGGATATAAACTGACTGCCGGAGAAAAAAGCAGCATAGAAATTGACTATTCGCTGAATCCATACGGAGACCTTGGTATAACCCACAGGATATCATTAACCGGAAAATTCCTGGGCGAACCGGAAACAAGAAAAATGCAGGATAAAAAGACTGCTGCGGAGTATTACAGAAGCGGCTATGACCTCTTATACGCGAAAAAATATCAGGAAGCGCTGGCTGAATTCACGGCGTGTTTAAAACGGGACGATACATATACTTCCGCTTACATAGGAGTGGGGTCGTGTTTTTTAAATACGGGAAAAACGGATACCGCGATGAAAGCGTATGAGAAAGCGCTGCAGTTAAACCCTGAAAATGACAAACTGCGGGAGTTTATAAACAGGTATAAGACGGAGAAAATATTAAACGGACAGGGAAGCACGCAGAATTCCAGATAAAAGGCGGGGACAAATGAGGGTAACGATAAAAGATATAGCAAAGAAAGTCGGAGTAACGCCGGCAACGGTATCCATGGTAATTAATAACAGCCCCAAGATAAGCCAGAAAACAAAAGACCTTGTAATGCAGTCTATTAAAGAGATGAATTACCACCCCAATTATATAGGAAGAAGCCTTGTAAAAGGAAAGACAAACAATATTGCGGTTGTGGCTTCTTTCTTTGCGTCGCTTTTCGCGCTGGAATCCGTAAGGGGAATTGAGAATAATTTAAGAAAAACGGCGTACAATCTTATTTTATATTCAACAAGGGGTGTGGAAGAAAACGAAAGGGATGTTTTAAGGCGGGTTTTTTATGAAAGAAGGGCTGACGGATTCATAATCATCAGTTTAAAGCCTGATGACGAACTTGTGGCGGAATTTGAAAAAGAGGGGCTGCCTGTTGTGTTTATTGAAGAAATAGTAAAAGGCGCGCCGACGGTAAAATTTAATAATATCAAGGGCGCGTTTATGGCAACGGAATACCTGATAAAGAAAAAAAGAAAAAAGATAGCTATTATAAAAGGATCCAAGGTATTAAATGCCGAAGAAAGGTTTAAGGGATACAAGGACGCGCTTGAATATTACGGGATTCCTTTTGATGAAAAAAAAGTTATAGATGTTGTTGATTACACTTTTGAAGAAGGCGAAACCCTGCTGAAAAACCTTATGAAAAAAAGCGGCGGAGTGGACGCGGTTTTCTGCAGCGCGGGGGACATAACGGCAATCGGTGTGATGGACGCGGCTAAAAAAGCCGGTATAAAAATACCGCAGGACCTTTCAATAATTGGGTATGATGATGTATATCTTTCAAACCTTACCAGCCCGGGATTAACCACGGTAAGGCAGCCCATAGCGCAGATGGGGATGCAGGCGTTTGACCTGCTGACCGATATGATAGAAGGCAGCGCGCCTATGGAAAGTAAAATAATAAGTTTTGAA
The DNA here is from genome assembly GCA_016937715.1 of Candidatus Goldiibacteriota bacterium. Taxonomy (NCBI): domain Bacteria; phylum Candidatus Goldiibacteriota; species Candidatus Goldiibacteriota bacterium. Next base: position 11,245 of record JAFGWA010000046.1, on the reverse strand, counting down.
CCGGAATTAATTATCAGAGATTCTGTCTGAAAACCATCCAAAATGAGACAAATAAATAAATGCGCCGCGCTTTTTTTAATGTTTTTTATCTGCACGGCGCCTGTTTTTTCTTCAGGCACAACCGCAGGCGATTTTCTGCTTGTTGATATAAGCGCAAGGGAAGCCGGCCTGGGAGGCATATATGCCCCAAGTTTTGCAAGGCCTTCGGCTTCTAACGCCAATCCCGCGGTACTTCAGGGCATACAGGAAAAATCCGCGGTGTTTTCCCATTTTACCTCTGTTTTTGGGACGAATTACGAGCAGTTTATATACGCTCAGCCGATTGGAATAAAAGACAGCATTTCTGTTTCTCTTATGTATGACACCAATCCGGAACTTTACCGAACCAATGAAGAAGGCTATGAAGTTGAAAGGATAGAAAATTATGACATCACCGGCGCGTGTTCATACGCGAGGGAAATGATGAAAGATTTAAACGCGGGTATTAACGTGAAATTTGCATTTTCAAAGATACACAGAAGCGGTAATTTTGGAGCGGTTTTAAACGCGGGAGTGCTGCATAAAAATTTTGAACAAAAGTACCTGATTGGCGCTTCTCTTGAAAATATCGGGATTAATTCTTCGTATACCAAAGAGAAAGCCATGTTTCCGATGCTTTTCAGGGGCGGATACGGCATATACGTTTATAGAAACGAAGGCGATGTGATACAAATACTTGCTGAAGAAAGGATTTTTCTGGTGGAAAATGAAGGCGCTGAAACTTCGCTTGGGCTGGAAGTCACTTATCGGGATTTTTTTACCGGCAGGATAGGCTATGTATTTGGAAGGCAGGAAGGAAGAGTGGCGATAGGCGCGGGCGTGGTTTACGGGCAGGCATCAATTGATTACGCGTATCAGCCTTACTTTGTGGCGGACAACGCGCACAGGTTTACCATAACGTTTAAGTTTTAACAAGGGAGCAATAAATATAAAATGGAAGAATCGGAGATAATAAAAAGGATAAAAAAGGGGGAAACAGCCCTTTTTTCAGAGATAATAAAACAGTACAAAGGCGTGGTCTTTGGACATTGTTTCAGTTTTTTAAGAAACAGGCAGGACGCCGAAGATGTCTGTCAGGAAATTTTTGTTAATGTTTATAAAAACCTGAAAAAATTCCGCGGTGATTCAAAACTTGGCACATGGATTTACAGGATAACAATCAATTCCTGCAAGAACAGGTTAAAACAGATGCAGCGGCTAAAATCGCGCATGGCAGAAGAGTCTTACACAGGCAATGATGAAGAGGAAACAAACACCCTTGTAAATAATATTAAAGAGAAAGAAGAGAACGAACCGGATAATCAGTATGCGTCCAATGAAGTAAGGACTGCTGTCTTCAACAGAATAGGTGAACTGACAGAAGAACAAAGGCAGGTAATTATATTAAGGGATGTTGACGGGCTGTCATATGAAGAAGTGGGAAAACTGCTTAAACTGTCTGTATCCGCGGTAAAAAGCAAACTTTTTCGGGCAAGGGAAAATTTAAGAGAAAAACTTGAGAAGGATAAAATACTTTAAGGGAATGTACTATTTTATACGTTGCCGCATAGAACAAATTCGCGTCAAAGTATAAGGTTTTAAGGAATATGCATTTGCATACTATTTTATACGTTGCCGCATAGAACAAATTCGCGTCAAAGTATAAAATAGTACGAAACTTTTTTTAGTATGGGTTGTCAATATATACAAGGACGGTGAAGAAGATGAAAGATACCAAATGTAATAAAATGAAAGAACTTATAACAGAAAGCCTGGATGGCGGCTTAAACGCGCAGAATATGGCTGTTATGTCTTCACATTTATCTGAATGCGGCGATTGCCGCAAATATATGGAAACCATGAAAGTTATCATAAATGCCTCCAAAAGTATTAAGATTGATGCGCCTGATTTCATTGAAACAAGAGTAATGGCTGCAATTGAATCACAAAACATGGATAAAAAACCTGTTTTTGCCCATTTTCTAAGGGTTGGCGCGTCTTTTGCGGCAGTGGTTTTTGCGGCTACCTTCCTTATATATAATAACATCAGTGACAAACAGCACAAGGTTGAAATGGCCTCATTCAACCCTTCTATTATAGATGCTAATAAAGCGGCAAACACAACTGTGGTAAAAACAGACATAAAGAAAGAAACCGTTCAGACAGCAGCGGTAAAAGAGACTGTAAAAGAAGCTGTAATTGAAAAAACAGCCGAAAAATATGAAAAGAAAGTCCTTGTATATGAATACAGGCCGGCTCCTAAAAAAGAAGCCGTAAATCAGGCTGCTCCTTTGGTGAACAATATATCAAAACCTTCGCTTTCAACAGGGGTTCAGGCGGCTAAAGATCCGGTAGTTGAACCCACGCCCTCTACGCCATTACTTGATGATGAAAAAGCAATTATAGCAAATAACCTTATTAACCCCAACCTTGGACAGGCAGCCGCGATAAAGATAAAAGTGGATGAAACCTCAAGGGTAAAGATTGTTATATATGATAAAGCTGTCAGGGAAGTGGCAAAACTTGTGGATGAAGACAAAGCGCCGGGCGCTTATCAGATACTGTGGTATGGCAAAAACGATAACAGTGAAATTGTGCGTGAAGGTATATACTTTGTTTATATACAGATTGGCAGACGGGTTATTAAAAAGAATATCATAATTTCCAAGAATTAAACGACGCATTTTGCGACGCCAACCCTTTTTAAACCGCTAAAACCGGTTTGAATAGGGTTTTTTAATTTGAAATAAAAACAGCATATTCGCAATACGGTTCAATGTTCTAATTGACAGAACGGGGAATTACGGGTAAAATAATTTATTATCATAGGGCATATATTTTTATTATTGCCTAATATAAGATGCGGGGTGTATTTATGCACAAAAACGGTAAAACGATTTACCTATCTTTATTTATTCTGCTGTTATTTGCGGCTTATTCATTTGCGGGTAACTATCCTTTTCCTCAGGAAGCAAATTATCCATACGGCATAAGGGCCACCAATTCCAGTTCGTCCACTATCCAGGGCAAATATGACACATGGAAAGCCACGTATGTGCAGAACTCTTCTGTCTGCAGCGGGTGTTTGAAAGTTGTCAGTCCGGAACCTGTTCCCGGTTATGGCGGCGGATATACGGTATCTGAAGGTATAGCATATGGAATGCTTGCATCTGTATATATGGATGACCAGGCAACATTTGACGGTATTGCAAAGTTTAAGATAAACAGGGGTGAAGCGGCAACGGGAAAGCCGGGTTCGCTTCTTCCGTGGATTATAGACGGCAGCGGAAATATTATTGATCAGGGTTCAGCCACAGACGCTGACATTGATATAGCATTCGCGTTTTTAATGGCGGACAAACAGTGGGGAGGAAGCGGAAGCATAGGCAGGACATATATTTCGCAGGCACAGACTGAAATTGCAAACATAAAAAGTTATGATGTGGCGCTTGATAACCATTTAAAACCTGGTGACCAGTGGGATGACCATACTTTCCCTTCGTATTTTATTACCGCTTTTATCAGGGAATTCCAGACTGTTGACGGCGATACCAAGTGGACAACCATTGCAAATAAATGTTTTACAATGATAAATTCAGCGGCAAATTCCACAACCGGACTTATAGGCGAAATTATAACTACAACAGGATCTTCGATTGATTATGATAAAAACGGAGTTGACGGAAGAAAGTATGATTATAACTCCTGCCGTGTGCCGTTTAGAACGGCTATGGATTACGCGTGGTATGGGACAGCTGCGGCTGATACATATACAACCAAACTGGCCAATTTCTTTGCGGGCAAAGGGCCTACCGGCGTTGTTGACGGATACTACTATCAGAACGGCACGTCTTACGGTTATAATAATAACGCCGCTTTTGTAGGGCCTGCGGGCTGCGCTTTTATGGTGACAACAGACCAGACAAATCTTAATAATTTTTACAGCAGGACTTCAAGTTTCAGCGCGACAGAGTCTTATTATAACGGCGCGCTTCAGGTTCTTACAATGTTGTTTATGTCGGGCAATATGCCTAACTATAGAATAATGAGCCCGGAACCTCCTAAAACACCGACTCCTGTGCCTGACGGACAGGTTATTGATTATTTTGATGATTATCTGCCCGATTATAATACCGCCAATGACTGGGGCGGTTACTGGTATACATGGGCGGATGCCAAAGGGCTGGGAGCTACTGTATCGCCGGCAGAAGGCGAGCATTTAACAATGACAGCCGGCGGCGCAGACGCGGAAAGCGATTTCTATCTGCGTATTACCGGTTCTAAAGCTGCTGCTGTAGATCCTAACTATCCTTCGGTAGGAATAGGCACGGAGCTAAAAGAAGAAATTAAGACTCAGCCCGCGGGCCAGGATATCGTTGATTTAACTGATTTCTGGATAACAAATACAACTGCGGGTGATGGCGGCGGTATAAGGTTCTGGTGTAAAGGCGACGGAGTAACCCCGTGGAAAATTATGCTTGGGCCTAAAGGGTCGGGTACCACTGTTTATATTGACTGGGCTTCACATGAATATGAATTTATTCCGCCCACCACATGGACACAGATTTCAATACCTTTTGGACAGTTTACTCAGCCTGCATGGACATCAAATTTATATGACCTTGAAACAGAAATTCTTCCCGTGATGCAGGAAATAAAATGGCAGGTAGGCACTAATAGCGCCGTGGCGGCAATTGATTTCTCGCTTGATAAAGTGGAATTATTCCCTTATCTATGGGAACCCACTCCTGTACCTACGGCCACTTTTACTTTTACACCCACAATTACAGCCACCTTTGGGGCGTCAGAACTTCTTGATGACTGTGAAGACGCTGACGGTGTAAATAACTGGGGCGGCGACTGGTTTACTTATGACGATTCGCCAAACGCGGGTACAAGCGTTGTGGTTCCGGAACCCGGCGGAATCTGGGCAATGGATAACGCCGGCGCCGCGTCAACTGCTTACAGCGCGCGTATGACCGGAACGGTAACAGATGTTTATGCCAATGGTTTTGTGGGTATGGGGACAAACCTTATGTCAACAGGCGGCGCGCGTAACTGTACGCCGTTTATCGGAATAAGGTTCTGGGCAAAAGGCGACGGGCTTCCGTACACCATAAAGCTTGTTCCGATTGATTCAATAGATACAGGCAGCAATGACTGGAAGTTTAATTTCACGCCGCCTTCAGACGGTTCGTGGAAACAGTATCAGATAGCGTTTACTGAATTTACGCAGGAACAATACTGGGGTACGGTTGTGCCGCTTACGACAATAAAAACAAACCTTATGGCAATACATTTCCAGACGGTTGGGCAGCCGTGGTCAAGTATAGATTTAGCCGTTGACCAGCTGGAAATGTTCCCAAGCCAGAATTACACGCCTACGCGCACAAATACGTCGACAGCTTCAAGTACATTTACACACACACAGACATACACGTCAAGCAATACGCCGACTGATACGGTTACAAATACATTTACAAATACACCAACTGAGACAAATACTTCAACTGATACCGCAACCAATACCTCGACGCATACCCATACGGATACAGCAACAGAAACTTACACGCAGACAGCCACAAATACCGGTACAGATACGCATACTTTTACTTACACGGCCACCGATACGGCGACAAATACGCCTACAGAAACCGCGACAAGCACGGACACTGCAACAAACACATACACGGCGACGAATACAGACACAGCCACTGATACAGCAACACAGACATTTACAAATACACCTACGGAAACAAATACATCAACAAACACTCATACCGCGACAAACACCGCTACAGAGACAAATACGCCTATCGCAGGAGGCTCGGACCTTGTAATATTATCCGCTTCAATCACAAGCGAGACTGTACCGGAATGTATTATAGGGACAGGAATATACCCGCTTGGTGTACGTATTAATTACGCAAACCAGGGAGACCAGGACGCGGGCGCGTTTACAATTGATATTGATGGAAATGAAATACCTGTTTCGGGAATTACGGCAAGTTCAAGCGGTTCAGTCTGGATACAGTATGTTCCATCTGCGTCCGTGTCTATTATGATAGATTCAGATGATGTTATCGCGGAACTTGATGAAACAAACAATACGTTTACAGGCATTCTGCCTGTACCCACGGAAGTTCCTACGTGTACAAGTACATCTACGGATACATTTACAAATACTCCGACAGAAACAAATACCGATACCGCAACACAAACAGATACTGCAACTGATACTCCCACAGCGACATTTACAGACACTGAAACACAGGAAAATACGCCTACAGAAACTGATACCACGCAGGCAACGCATACATATACTTATACCGCTTCAAATACAAGTACAAATACAAACACTTACACATACACAAATACAGCCACACAAACGCATACGGCCGAAAACACGTCAACACCTACGCCAACAGTTGACGGCGGCGGATGTTTAATGGAAAACGGCGAAGACGGGGATAACGCAAACCTGTTTGGCGGATACTGGTACACATACCAGGACGGTACCGGCGCAACAATAGTACCTGTACCTGCCACGGCAGGAGGCACGGACTTTACAATGACAGCGGGCGGATACAACGGTTCGCTAATGGCGGCAAGTTTTAACGGGACAGTAGGCCCGGTTGACGGGGCTAACAATGATTATCCTTCAATAGGAATGGGTTCGCAGTTAAATCCTATGGCGGGAGCGCCTCCTGAAGGTTCTGGTGAAGTAACAGATATTTCAGGATGCACAGGTGTTAAATTTTACGCTAAAGGCGACGGAAAGGCGTACCATATTAAGGTTCCTTACTCTGCCGCTGATGGAACAAGCCTGACAGGATACAATGATTACCGCTATGACTTTACCGCGGACGCAGCCTGGACGCTTGTGGATGTTCCGTTTACATTATTGGCTCAGGCAACAGGATGGGGGACGGCTTATCCCATAGCTGAAGTGCTTGCAAACGCGAAAGAAATACAGTTCCAGACAAGTTTTAACGCCACAGCGCTTGAAGGAACGACAACCGCGGAACTGTGGATAGATGATATAATAATCTATGGCTGCACAACATGCCCGACACCGCCGGTTATTAATACGCCTACATACACAAGTACTCCCACAGAGACACACACTAATACCAACACGTTCACGCAGACATATACATTCACGGAGACTAATACTCCGGATCCGTTGTCTACTGACACTCATACACATACAGTTACAAATACGCCCACGCAGACTTTTACAAATACATATACAAACACCTTTACAAACACTTCAACAAATACTGCTACAAACACATACACGCAGACACAGACTCCTACACCCACGCTTGGCGTAAGCGCGGTTACTTTAATGCCTTCAACGGGTACTATTGTAATGCCTGCTGTTGCCACGATAGCGGTAAGCTTTAATCTGACAGGGCAGAATGCGACATCAACAAGGATAGAACTTATTGACGCTTCGTCCCTTTCTGTTTACACTTTTGTAACAGACAATACCTTAAGGACGCCGGGAAGCCATACCATTAACGTTCCAACTTCCGGTTTAACGGGTATGCCGGACGGTAATTACACAATAAAGGTAACCGTAATGAATACAATACTGGGGCAGATGAAAGAAGCTTCCAGCACTGTAAGGGTGTTTGATATGGCGTCAGCCGCGACTTTCACGGCAACCAATACAAATACTTTTACGGCAACCAATACGCATACGTATACAAATACACCGACGCATACATCAACATTCACATACACACCGACGCCTACTGCCACAAGCAAGGTGCTTGAAGTAACCGAACTTCTTCCATATCCTAACCCTTTTGACCCGGCTGTACAGCCTATATTAAGAATAAAGGTAAAAGTAACCCAGAAGGATGTTGAAAGCTTAAGTGTAAGGATATACTCTTCGGCCCAGAGGTTAATTGACGAAAAAGTATTTGAAGGCGCGGCGCTTACACAGATATTAAGCGGCGACTGCGTATATTACCAGTCAGAAACGTTAAAAAATCTGTCCAATGGAACGTATTATTACGTGATAATGGTAACCAGGGACGGCAAAGAAGTAAGGTCAAAAGTGGATAAGATAATAATACTTAAGTCCAAATCAAAGTAAAACTTTTAAAGGTTTCAAAATGGCCCGGGTAAAACCGGGTCATTTTTTTAGCTTGTAAATGCAGGTTTTTTGGTAGTTTTAAAAAAATGTACAAAAAAACACATTGTTTTGGCTGTTTATTTGTCTTAAAAAAACATTGACATAAAGGGTTCTTTTGAATAAAATGGCAGATACTTTAATAATAAATATATTATATTGTAACGAAAAAAGAGCGGAACTTTTTTGGGTATGTTTTGTCATAATATTCAAGGTATGATTTTAGATATAAAAATATAAAATGTAATAATCCAGGAGGTAATAATATGCACATTAAAAGGTTACTTACGGCTGTAATGATGGTGTTGTTTGTATCAGCGGGTATGGCATATGCCGCGCCTGTTTATACAAATTATCCTTACGGCAGTCAGCTTACAAACGGTACTGCCTACGCCACAGACCTTAATACAAAATGGACAAATTTTAAGGGTAAATTTGTCGTGGCAAACGCGACAAGGGGCGGTTCCAGGGTTATGGCTCCTGAATACCCTCATAACGGCAGAACGGTATCTGAAGGCCAGGCATACGGTATGATTTTTGCCGTTTATATGGATGATAAGACAACCTTTGATTTGCTTTTAAAATATAAACTTTCTATTTGCGCGCTTGACGGAAACAGCCAGCTTATGCCGTGGTCAACTTCAACTGACGGAAATACCATAACTGACGGCGGTTCCGCTACTGACGCTGATACAGATATGGCGTGGGCGCTTATGAAAGCAGCCGAACGCTGGGGCGGAAGCCCTTCCGGAATTACCAGTGCGCTTACTTACGCGCAGTACGCGCAGGGTATGCTAAACGCCATTGCAAATAATTGTATTGCCGGCGATGGAAGTTTGAAACCCGGCGACAGCTGGGATGATTTTGAATACCCTTCGTATTATTCAGAAGCTTATTTCAGAGAATATAGTACTGTTTACGCAAGTTCCAAATGGGCCACGCTTGTAACTCAATGCAACACCCACGTCCTTGCGAATCAGGTTTCTTCAACAGGTTTAACATCAGAAACCGCAAACCAGGACGGTACAAGAAGGGATCAGACATACCTTTATAACGCGTGCCGTACAGGAATGAGATATGCGATAGATTATGTATGGAACGGAGATTCAACCGCGGGTACTGTTATCAGCAGGCAGGCGGCAGCGTTCCAGGGAATTGCGGCGTCGTCAATAGGCGACGGTTATAATGTAAGCAGCACCAGCCCCACCAGCAACAATAATAACGCGACATTTATAGGGCCCATTGGTTGTACCTTTATGTACGGAACTTCATATCAGACTCAGCTTGACGCTTATTACGCAAGGACATCTTCCCAGGTCGGCAATCACATTAACGGAAGCGAATATTACAATGCGGCTGTAGGTTTTTATTCAATGCTTGTAATGTCAGGTTATTATCCCAAGAATTTTTCGTCGGGTTCCACTGCAACGCCTACCAATACAGTTCCTGCCGGTTCAACGGCTACAAATACTCCTATAGTGGTTGGCGATTGCGCATTTGAAGACGGCGAAGATAATGACCCGGAAAATTTCTTCGGCGGATTCTGGTATACATATGAAGACGGTACCGGTGCGGTAGTTTCACCTACGGCAGGCGGCGATTATTTTATGGGTTCGGGCGGATATTCTTCATCGCTTTACGCGCCAAGGTTCACGGGCACGGTAGGGCCGGTAACTGCGGCAAATAATGACTATCCTTCAATAGGTATGGGTTCGCAGTTAAACGCGAATGCCGGCGCCCCGCCTGACGGCACAGGACAGGTAACAGACCTTTCAAGCTGCGACGGTATAAGGTTTTATGCAAAGGGAGACGGCAAGTCATACCATGTAAAAGTTCCTTATACGGCTTCGGACGGCACAAGTATGACCGGTTATAATGATTATCGTTATGATTTTACCGCGTCCGCGACATGGACTCTTGTTGATGTGGCGTTCTCGCTTTTCGCGCAGGCAACAGGATGGGGAACGGCGTATCCTATAGCTACAGTTCTTGCTAATGCGAAAGAATTTCAGTGGCAGACTAGTTTTAATGCTACGGCAGCAGAAGGCACTACAACAGCAAGCCTTTGGATTGATAACATAGTTGTTTATGGATGTAACTCATGCCCTACACCGGCAGCCACTTCCACTGTAACGCCGGGCGGCCCTACATTCACATTCACAAGCACATACACAAATACTTACACTGCCACAAATACAAATACAGTACCTGCGGGGTCAACCGCGACATTTACACCGACAGCAACATCTGACCTTCCTCCGGGCGAATGCCTTATGGAAAATGGTGAAGACGGGGACAACACCAACCTGTTCGGCGGATATTGGTACACATATCAGGACGGCACAGGCGCAACAATAGTTCCGATACCGGCAACAGAAGGCGGCGGAGACTTTACAATGACAGCGGGCGGTTATGACGGCTCGCTTATGGCAGCAAACTTTACGGGAACAGTAGGCCCGGTAACAGCGGCAAACAATGACTATCCTTCAATAGGAATGGGTTCGCAGTTAAACCCGATGGCGGGAGCGCCGCCTGAAGGAACAGGCGAAGTGACAGATTTATCAGCGTGCACAGGCGTAAAGTTCTATGCAAAGGGCGACGGCAAGGCGTACCATGTAAAAATACCTTATTCAGCAACAGACGGAACAAGTATGACAGGATATAACGATTACAGATATGATTTTACCGCGGCTGCAGGATGGACGCTTGTGGATGTACCATTTATTCTTTTTGCTCAGGCAACGGGATGGGGAACAGCGTATCCTATAGCAGAAGTGCTTGCAAACGCGAAAGAGTTACAGTTCCAGACAAGTTTTAACGCGACAGCGCTTGAAGGCACAACAACAGCGGATCTTTGGATAGATGATTTAATCATCTACGGCTGCACAACATGCCCGGCACCGCCGCCGTCACCCACACCGCTTAACACGGCAACATATACAAACACAATACCGGCCGGTTCAACATCAACATTTACAAACACGGCAACGCATACAAGGACAGAAACAGACACACCGCCTGTGGGATCAACGGCTACATTCACGCCTACAACACCGCCAGCGGGAGTATGCGTAATGGAAG
>JAFGWA010000045.1 GCA_016937715.1 Candidatus Goldiibacteriota bacterium | reverse complement strand
TAACCGGGGATTCTTGGCAGGCTGTACTTTGAAAACCGGACATTTCTATTTTGCAGAAAATAGGACATTTCTATTTTGCGTTGACATCTTCATAAAAACCCCTTTACAAAATCAATTTTTTCTGTAAAATACTCCGAAAGTGTTTTTCTGCGCTAAAACTGTGTTTTATAAACACTATACTTCATGAAGGAGGAACAGATGGAAAACATCGCACTAAGCCCGTTGACAGGTTCAGAACTCAACATGATCTGGATCATCTGGGGCATCGCTCTTGTGGCAATTGTGTACGGATTTATTCTTATGAAAGAAATTACTGCAAAAGATTCAGGAACAGCCAAAATGATCGAAATCAATAACGCGATCATGGAAGGCGCAAACGCGTATCTTGCAAGGCAGTTTAAGACAGTTGCATTACTTGTTGTAGTTCTGGCAGTGGTTCTTTATTTCACAGGTACTGCGGCAGACCCGGCGGTAAACCTCGGAAGGGCAATTGCTTTTGTACTTGGTGCAACAGCATCGGCTCTTACAGGATTCATGGGAATGAGAATGGCAGTAAAAGGAAACGTAAGGGTTGCAGCGGCATCTTTAAAAGGCAAAGTGGAAGCGCTTACAATCGCGTTCAGGACAGGCGCTATTGCAGGTATGTTCACAATCGGACTTGGCCTTCTTGGCGCGACAACAATATTCCTTATCTATAAAGAAAACCTTTCCGAAGTCCTTGTAGGATTCGGCTTCGGCGGATGCTTGCTTGCCATGTTCATGAGGGTAGGCGGCGGAATATACACAAAGGCAGCTGACGTTGGTGCTGACCTTGTAGGTAAAGTAGAAAAGAACATACCTGAAGACGATCCCAGGAACGCGGCTACAATCGCGGACAACGTTGGCGACAACGTAGGCGATTGCGCGGGTATGGCAGCAGACATATTTGAATCATACGAAGTAACTCTTGTTGCTTCCATGGTTCTTGGCGCCACAGTATTCGGAAACATGGGTGTTATTTTCCCGCTTCTTCTCCGCGCTGTCGGTGTTATCACTTCAATCATCGGAACATATTTTGTAAGGGCAAAAAATGACAACGAACCGGCTATGAGGCCTATCAACAGGGGCTTTATGGTTTCTTCAGTTCTTTCAATCATCGGTTTCGCAGTGCTTACAATAATGTATGTACAGGGAAGCATCTTTAACATCATGTCCACGGACGCAAAGTGGGCAAATGTTCTTGTGGCAAACCCGAACGCCCATATAGTCCTGGCGTGGAAGCTTTTTGGAATCACCACAATCGGTATCTTCCTGTCATTTGCTATTTCCGCAATGACGGAATACTTTACTTCAACAGAAACCAAACCTGTTCAGGAAATCGCGAAAGCGACCCTTACAGGCCCTGCAACAACAATCCTTTCCGGAACTGCTGAAGGAATGGAAAGCAGCGTATGGGCAATCCTTTCCATCGCTGTGGCAATTGCTTCTTCAATACTTGTATTCGCCATCAACCCGATAGGCGAAGGAATTCTTATTGTTGAACAGACACTTTACGGTGTATCCCTTCTTGGACTTGGTATGTTGACAATAACGGGTATCATTGTTGCTGAAGACACATACGGTCCTATTTCTGACAACGCTCAGGGCGTTGGCGAAATGGCAAAGCTTCCTGAAAAGGCGCGTAAGGTTCTTGATGAACTTGACGCTGTTGGTAATTCTACAAAGGCTATCACAAAAGGTTTTGCAATCGCGACTGCTGTTATCGCGGCTGTATCGCTTTTTGGTTCTTACAAAGAAATCACCGGAATGCATTACATTGACATAAGCAGCCCTATGGTTCTTATCGGATTGCTTGTCGGCGGCGCGGTACCGTTCCTGTTCAGCTCGCTTTTAATCAGGGCTGTTGGAAGGGCGGCGTTCCTTGTTGTTAATGAAGTGCGCAGGCAGTTTAAGGAAATTAAGGGCATTATGACAGGAAAGGCGAAACCGGAATACGGCAAAGTTGTTGACATCTGTACAACAGCGGCTTTAAAAGAACTTGTCGGACCGGGGCTTATCGCTCTTCTTATGCCTGTTATAGTTGGTTTCTTATTTAAGGCTGAAGGCCTTGGCGGATATCTGGCCGGCGTTATCGTTGTCGGACAGCTTCTTGCCGTGTACCTGTCCAATTCGGGCGGCGCATGGGACAATGCCAAGAAATTCATTGAACAGGGAAATTACGGCGGCAAAGGTTCCGATGCTCACAAAGCAGCGGTTATCGGCGACACAGTAGGCGACCCGTTCAAAGATACAGCAGGACCGGCGTTAAACCCGCTTATCAAGGTTATGAACCTTGTGGCTATCCTTATAGCGCCTCTTATCATCAAGAATCCCGGATATAACGCGGGAGTTATAGCAGTTGTTGTAATCTGCCTTGCAATTATCGGCACAGCCCTGTTCTTCTCCAAAAGGTCTGATGACAGCGGAGTAGCTGATGAAGTTGCAAAAGCGGTTAGCGGCAAAGGCAAAAAGAAATAAACGGGATTTATTTCCGTAAGTAATAGAAAAAGGGCCGGTGCAAACCGGCCCTTTTTCATTAACACGCATTTATACGCAAGTACGCCTGTTTTTTTGGCAGATTATCCGGAGGTATTATAATGGAAGTAGGAATAGTAGGGCTGCCCAATGTGGGAAAGTCCACAACGTTTAACGTACTTACAAAGACAAAAGGCGCCCAGGTTGCCAATTATGAATTCTGCACAATTGAACCCAATGTGGGGATAGTGGCGGTTCCGGACAAACGCCTTGATTTTTTATTTAACCTTTACAATGACGGGAAAACAAAACTGGTTCCCGCTACATTTAAATTTGTTGATATCGCCGGCCTTGTGAAAGGCGCAAGCAAAGGCGAAGGCCTTGGCAATAAATTTCTTGGCAACATAAGGGAAGTGGACGCTATAGCGCACGTGGTTAGGGTATTTACCGACCAGAATGTGGTGCGCACCACAGGTAAGCTTGACCCCATAGGCGACATTGAAACAATAGAAACAGAACTTATGCTTGCCGACCTTGAAAGCGTTACAAAAGGCTTTCAGAAATATGAAAGGGCTGCAAAATCCGGCAATGATAAAGAAGCGTTAAAGAAATTTGAAGCGCTTAGAAAAGTAAAAGACACTCTTGAAAAAGGCATGCCCGCGTCCTCGATAGGGCTTACACCGGAAGAAAGACTTCAGGTTAAAGAGCTTGGCCTTATGACTTTAAAGCCCATGTTATATGTCTTAAACACGGATGAGGACAAAATAGAAAACTTTGAAAAGAACTTTCCGGAATTAACCGATTACATAAAAAAGAGAAAAGCCGAATACGCGGTAATTTCCGCCAGGATAGAATCAGAAATGATGGAATTGGGCGAAGAAGAACGCGCGGACTACTTAAAAGAGCTTGGGTTTGAATATAAAGGTTTTGACGAATTTATCACGCATGCTTACAATCTGCTGGATTTAATAACGTTTTTCACGTCCGGTGCGGACGAATGCCGCGCCTGGCCTATTCTGCGCAATTCCAGGGCGGAAGAAGCTGCGGGCAAAATACACTCCGATATTCAAAGGGGATTTATACGCGCGGAAGTTATGAAGTTTGAAGAGTTTAAGGATGTAAAAGATGATTTAAAGATGAAAGAAAAAGGCCTTGTAAGAAGCGAAGGCAGGGATTACATAATGCAGGACGGGGACATAGTGTACTTTAAGTTTAATGTTTAGATTATGCGGTCTTGATTATTGCGGGAGGGCGGATGAATTTTGCGGTAAAAACCATAATCCCGGCAGTTTTAGCGGCGCTACTACTTAACGGATGCGCCGGCATTCCGGCCGGAGTTTATGAAACAAGCAGATATAAAAAGGGAAAAAGTTTTTATAAAACAGCCGTTATTCTTGTTACAAAAGCGGATGACAGTTATTATGTGCCTTCCGGCGGAGAAATAAACGGCATTAAATGGCTTATTAAAGACGGCCTTATAGAACAGAAAGTTTTTCCGGTTGTTTTAGAATACAAAAAAGGCATCAGAGACGCTGACCTGCTTATCCATGTTTCAATTCAGGAAATTAAATCACAGGGTTTGAATGTTTACTATTATTTTATGAGAGTGGGAAATGTAAAAGACGTAAATGCCAAGATGAAAGTGGAATTTATAGATGTAAAAACAAGGATGCCTGTGGCGGAAATAACCGTTGATAAAGGCATGCCTTCCGGGGAAAAATATCATTCTGATGCCATTAAAGGGCTGCTATCTGACGCGGCAAATGATATTATCAGCTATATTAAAAATTATATACAGGAATCCGGCGTTTAATTTCTGTGGTAATGAAATTTTTCGGTTAAGCCTGCAAAAAATTTCTTGAAATTTTCCCTTGAATTCATTATTAATCCGAATATAATTATAAAAATGGTCATTAAAGGGAAGTGCCCGCAATTACAGGAGGGTTTATGAAAAAAAAGCAATTGCTTGTGTTGTTATCCGTAATTTTTATTTTTGTTTTTATATCCTGCAGTAAAAAAGCAAGCCCAACCGCCCCTTCGGCCGAACCCACAGCCCCTACTGCTTCAGCTACTGTAACTGAAACTGCTTTGGGTACATTAACCGCAACCCCGACTGTTACAATTACAGAATCGGACGCAACTGTTACTGTTACATCAACCCTTCCGGAAAACACATGGACTGCTACGGCGACTTTAACCGCGACCGATATTATACTGTCCTCAACACCAAGCGTGACTGCCACGGCAACTTTAACCGCAACCGACATCATACTCTCCTCAACACCAAGCGCTACTGCCACGGCAACATTAACAGCAACCGATATCATACTTTCCTCAACGCCAAGCGCGACTGCCACGGTAACACGGACTGTCCCGGAAAACACCTATACTTTTACGGTGACACAGACAGCTACGGGGACTTTATCGGTTACAATGACAAATACACCGACTCTTACAGATACAATAGAAGAAACACCCACTTTAACAGCCACAATCACAATCACGCCCACTGCCACGGTAACCGTCACTTTGACGGCAACTCCTCTGCCTGTATGGGCTGATTTTGGGACAAATCCCGTAAGTTCAGATATGGGCGGCATGCCGGTTTTAAGAAATTACAGTTCGCAGTTCTACCTTTTATATATTGACGGCGCGCAGGGCGGAAAATTAAGCGCAAAGTATCATAATGGATTTAATTGGACCACGGCGGGCGACGGAATATCTTCTGATGCGGCTTCCTACCCAAGCATGGAATTAAGCTCCGGAGATATGTACTGTGCTTACGCGCAGCTTGGTAAAGTATACTTTAAAAGACGGCTTGCCACAACCTGGCAGGGGGAATATCAGATATCGGACGGCAATGCAAATTATCCGGATATTTTTGTTTACAGCAGCACAAGCCAGTATATCTCATATAGGGATGAATATGGGGCTGCCGCGGGGAAAGCTTCGCTTAAGACAGGGCAGGGAAGCGCATGGTCGCTTGTCGGCCTTTCGGGATTCAACACGGTTGCGGTAAAAGATACGGACGTTGTTGTAGCATCTGGCGAGGTGCCTTATGTGGCGTGCCAGGAAGAAACCGGAAATGTTCTTGGTAAAGTGGAAGTAATGACGTACAACGGCACGTCCTGGTCGCAGGTTGGCACCACAATTACCGCGCGCACCGGATGCAATATAGACATGGTATACGGCGGCGGTTATTTATACCTTGCTTACGCTGCTCCGCAGAGCCCTTATCCCGTACAGGTTATAAGGTCAAGCGGGGGGGCATGGTCGCCTGTGGGCGGAATTGTAAATAATGTAGAGGCAGCGGATATATCCCTTTCGTATGATATATATCAGGGAACTATTAATGTGGCCTTTACGGATGTTTCATCTTCCAATTCAGGCAAGGCGTTTGCATGGAACGGCACTTCATGGAACCAGATAGGCGGCATTTTCAACGATAATATAAGCACCAGCAGCGCAATTTTCCCGTCGTTAAATGTTTATAACGGAGTGCCGTATGTGGCATTTAAGGATACAGGTACACTGCATAACGGGAAGATTGTGACAAGGGTATACCGATAGATTAAATTTAAAATATCATTAATTATGATTAAAACACGGTATAAACTGCCGGTTTAACAAAAATAAAATAAGTTACTTTTTTATCTGCGGTTTCCGGGAAAGTCAGATATGAATTTTTATGCCTGCTTGCATTTTTTGATATGGGTTAATTATAATATCCATTTTAAAAATCAAACTTGACAAAATACTTTGGCTGTGTTTTCATATTAAAACGGGTAATTAAAACGGTCAATATGGAGGATTTTTTATGTATAAAAAATTATTTCTGCTTTTTATAGCGCTCTTGCTTATTGCTTTTATGGGCGTTGGATGTAAAGGAAAAAGGTCGGTAAGGGTTGTAATTGAACATCCTTACTGGTGGGAAGCTTATATGATTAAGGGGGATACCCTTACGCCTCATTTTTCGGACAATGAAACCAGAACTTATGACCTTGGCGACTATAAGTCCAAAATTACTGTTGAAGCATGGCAGATTGACACTAATCCAAATACCAAACAGGCAAGGCTTTACATAAAAATAATAGAAGATTATGCTCCGGGATTTTTGTATCTTGAATCATCGGAAATAAAAAATGAAATTTCAACGGAAGAGTATAATTTTCACATACAGGCAATGTATGATTTTGGCAGCAAGGATAACGAATAAGCTTAAAACCAACGCTAAAACGGGTTGACTATTGTTTTTTTTCGTGTTATTTTGGTTGTCAATTATTTAATTTCAGGAGGATTTTATGAAAAGACGCGCTGTCGCGCTGTTTCTTGCGCTTACTATTCTTTTTGTTCCGGCTTCCGCGATTTTCGCGGCAAATGATTATGTAATTGACGAAGTGGTAATTGAACCAAAAGACCCTATTTTGGCAACTGTTGTTGCTTTTGGACCCGGGCTTTTAGTCCACGGATGGGGGCAGTTTTACAGCGAAAATTATAAAATGGGGCTTTTATTTACCGGAATAGAGATATTATCAATAGGCGCAATGACCTTTGGATATATCCAGAATACTAACCCTGAAATGCTGCGCATTTACGGCGGCAATTTAGATGAAGTAAGAAGGGGCGGAGCCCTTGTATTTGCTTTTGGAATCGCGATGTTTCTTGGAACGTGGCTTGCGGATATAGTGCTTGCAGGGCCTGCCGCGGAACAGTACAACAAAGAACACAATCTGGAATTCAGGCTTCAGCAGGAATCTTACGCGCCGTCCCTGATGTATTCGTATAAATTCTGATTATTAACTGTAATTTAAAATAATAATAAAAGACGGACCCGCTGTAAGGCGGTGCCGTCTTTTCAATTTAAAAAGGAAGTGGATAAGCAATGATAAAAAGGTCGGTTTATTGCGGTGAAATTAACGAAAAGCAGATAGGGCAGCAGGTTTCCATAAACGCGTGGCTTGGAACAAGGCGCGACCACGGCGGAGTAATATTTTTTGATATGCGCGACAGGACGGGCATAGTACAGGTGGTCTTTGATCCGGAAGCGGACGCGGCTTTGCATGAAAATGCGCATAAATTAAGAAGTGAATTTGTGCTTGCGATAACAGGTAAAGTACGTTTAAGGCCGGAAGGCACACAGAACAAAAGGATTCCCACGGGAATGATAGAAGTGCTGGCGGAAAAACTTGAAGTGTTAAATGAATCCAAAAGCCTGCCTTTTATGATTGAAGACGACGCGGAAGTAAGCGAAGAGATACGCCTTCAGTACAGGTATCTTGATTTAAGAAGGCCCAAGATACAGAAGAACCTTATAATAAGGCACAAAGTGTGCGAAATTACGCGTAACTATCTTAACAACGCCGGATTTATTGAAGTAGAAACACCCATGCTTATAAAAAGCACCCCCGAAGGCGCAAGGGATTACCTTGTACCCAGCAGGGTGAATGAAGGTAAGTTCTTTGCTCTGCCCCAGTCGCCGCAGACCTTAAAACAGATTCTTATGGTATCGGGCCTGGATAAATACTATCAGATTGTAAAGTGTTTCAGGGATGAAGACTTAAGGGCTGACCGCCAGCCGGAATTCACGCAGATAGACCTTGAAATGTCTTTTGTGGATGAACAGGATGTTATGGATGTAACGGAAGGCATTGTGCAGAATGTTTTTAACGGAGTTAAAGGCACAAACTTAAGCGGCCACTTTACAAAAATGCCTTATGATGAAGCCATGGAAAAATACGGCAATGACAAACCGGACACCCGGTTTGAAATGCATTTGAAAACCGTGTCTGATATTTTTAAAGGGTCGGATTTTAAAGTGTTTGCCGGGGTAATTGAAAAAGGCGGCGTGGTAAAATCCATAAACTTTAAAGGCGCGGGAGAAAAGCTTTCAAGAAAAGAGATTGATGACCTTGTGGCTTACGCTCAGAAATGCGGCGCTTCCGGAATGGCGTGGATACGTTTTGCTGACAAACCGGAATCTCCCATTGTCAAATTCCTTGGCGATGACAGGATAGAAATGATAAAGAAAGAGATGAACGTGGAAAAAGGCGACATTACGTTCTTTATAGCCGATAAATTCGAGGCGGCCAATGACGTATTAAGCAGGGTAAGGCTTCACATAGGAAAAAAGTACGGCTTTATTGATGAGAATAAATTTAACTTTCTGTGGGTGACGGATTTCCCCATGTTCGCGTTTAATGAACAGGAAAACCGCCTTGATGCCAACCACCATCCCTTTACAACCGTGAAGGATGAAGACGCGCATCTGCTGGATACTGACCCTGTAAATTCAAAGGCAAAAGCGTATGACCTGATATTAAACGGCACAGAGATAGGCGGGGGAAGCATAAGGATTCACAGGCGCGACCTTCAGAGCAAAATTTTCACGCTGCTTAAAATAAACGAAGAAGACGCAAAGATGAAGTTCGGATTTCTGCTTGAAGCGCTTGAATACGGCGCGCCGCCTCACGGCGGGCTGGCATTGGGGCTGGACAGGCTTATTATGATACTTACCGGCAGCCAGTCAATAAGGGACGTTATTGCGTTTCCTAAAACCCAGAAAGCGCAGTGCCTTTTAACCGACGCTCCCGGAGAAGTGGACTTAAAACAGTTAAAAGAGCTTCACATAAAAATAGTTCAGGAATAAATACAGTTCCTTTAAACGGTTAAACAGGGGGCGCTTTTGGCGCCCCCTGTTTGTTTTTCCCGTTAAAATATGGCATTTACCTTATACCTCTTGACATATGCCTATATTATGTTAAGATTTTTATAGTTGGGTAATGTTATTAAAAAAGGGAAAAGGATTTTTATGAAAAAACTGTATGTTTTACTGGCTTTTTTTGTTTTTGCCTTAAACATACCGGCATATTCCGCCGGCGGCAGTACAGTTGACATAATTAACGAAAAAGTTCAGGAAAAGCTTGATGCCATAAAGAAAGCCGGCGATAAAGGCGGCGCTTTTGTTGAAGAAATAAAGATTGATAAATCAAAAGCAAAGCAGCAGGTTCAGGCAGCAGAGCCGGTAAATTATGAAATGGGCAATCTGGCGGCAATGAATATTGTAGGCGGCTTTTTTGAAGGCGCAATAGCAGGGGCCGGCTGCGGGCTTATAGGTTACGGGCAGACAAAAAACATGGACATAAACCCGCTTGTAAACGGGGCAATTATAGGCGCGGTTTCAGGCGCGGTTTTGGCATCGGTTCTTTCAATAGCGCAGGTACAGACAAAAAAGTATTACGCTTCAGATGATTATGGCATAAATACCGCGGTATGGACGCTGCTTGGAAGCGCCATAGGCGCATCCGGAGGAGCTTTGTCTTATGCTTCAACTAAACAGACGGAAAAGATTTCTGAAGGCGCGGGTTATGGCGCGGCAATAGGCGCGTTATCCGGAATAATATTATCCACTGTGGAATTTTTTATGCCGGAAAATTTAAGAGGCAAAGTATATAAAGGCCACGCAATAAGGCAGATACCCGTCAGTGACGGTTTTGCCATGGCTATTACGGCGGAGTATTAATCATGAAAAAAATGTTAATGATTCTTATTATTGCAGCCGTGTTTTGCCCGCTTGTATCCGCGGGTGAAATTGCCAATACTGTTGCTGTGGACACTTTAATAGGATTTTCCGCGGGAGCCGCTATCGGCGCGTTAACCGCTATTGCGCCTTATAGCGAAGGCAATAATATTGCGGTATTTGCGGCGGGCGGCGGAATAGGCGCGCTTGCAGGCGCGGGAGCGGGCCTTGCTTTTGGAATATGGCACGCGATTTACAACGCGCAGAATAAACCGCCGGAAAGAACCGGTAATTTACAACACGATTTTAATATAAGTTATGAAAATAAAGCTGACTATAATGGTATAAGGCTGACAAAATCATTTTGAGGAGGTAAGAGCATGAAGGTATTAAGACTTGCGGTTTTAGCGGTAATTGCATTTGCACTTGTTTTCACGGTAGGGTGCGCGGCTAAACAGACAGTTAAGCCCGACACAACAGACGCTATAGACACATCGGCGTCGGCGGATGTAGAAGAAGCTGCAATAGCAGTACCTACAGCAGTTCCTGTTCAGAAGTATGTTGTAAAAAAAGGCGATACTCTGTGGGATATTTCTTCAATGAACAGAATTTACACCGACAATTTCCAGTGGCCGCTTCTTTTTAAGGCAAACAGGGATCAGATTGAAGATCCGGATTTAATTGAAGTTGACCAGGAACTTATCGTTAAAAAGGACTGGAGCAAAGCTGAAGTTAATGACGCAAGGCAGAAAGCCATGGACACACCGCCTTTCAAGCCGCACACTTCTGCAAGGAAGACGCTGCCTTTAAGGTACTAATTTTTTTAAGCCTGAATCGGATGGCCAAAGTTGCTTGATTCAAAAAAGATAAATGTCAATATGCACAAAGAAGCGCTCTTTAACCTGTATGGGATTGCTGATGAGAATCTTAGGTTTATGGAAAGGCTTCTTGGCGTTGAAATAGTCGGCAGAAATGACGTGATTATTATCAACGGCAGAAGAAAAGACATAAGCCGCGCCGAACGCGTTATTGAAAGGTTAAAGAAATACGCGGAAGGCGGAAAAGCGGTTTCCAGATTACTGGTTGAAGAGACTGTTGAAAATGACAAAGCAGGCGGCAGGGAAATACCGTCAGAGCCCGAAATAAAGCATGCAAAAAGCACCGGGCTGCTTGTTTCAAGCAAAAGGGACCTTGTAAGGCCAAAGACAAAGAACCAGGAAAGTTATATACAGTCAATTTTTGACAATCAGATAGTATTTGGTATCGGGCCCGCGGGAACCGGCAAGACTTATCTTGCCACTGCCGCGGGCCTTTATTTTCTTCGGGAAAAACTGGTGGAAAGAATTGTGCTTGTACGTCCGGTGGTGGAAGCGGGGGAAAACCTTGGCTTTTTACCCGGGGATTTAAAAGAAAAGATAGACCCGTATTTAAGGCCGTTATTTGACGCTATTTATGACATGATAGAACCAAGGATATTCCACGAACTGGTGGAAAGCGAAATTATAGAAGTGGCCCCGCTGGCTTACATGAGGGGCAGGACTTTAAATAAGTCCTTTGTGATACTTGACGAGGCGCAGAACACAACTGTGGACCAGATGAAGATGTTTTTAACCAGGACAGGCAATGATTCCAAACTGGTTATTACCGGCGACGTCACGCAGATTGACCTGCCTGTGGGTAAAAAATCCGGGCTTATCCACGCGACAGAGATATTTCAGGGAATGCAGGATGTAAAATTTTCTTATTTCGGGACAGAAGATGTATCCAGGGCGGAAGTTGTTAAAAGGATTCTGGACGCCTACGAAAAGTACGATAAAAATGAAAAGTAATTCCGGGATAAAAGTCTTTTATAAAAAACAGATTAAAGCCGGATTTGATGTCCTAAATGCGGCTGAAAAGATTGCCTTGGCGGAAAAAAAGCCGGATATACAGGCGAATATAGTCTTTGTAAGCGACGCTTTTATTAAAGAAATGAACCTTAATTACCGGATGAAAAACAGTAAAACCGATGTTATATCTTTTGAAAACGGAAGCGGCGGCGATATTTATATTTCGGTTGATACCGCAAAGACAGACGCCGCGGAGCTTGGCATAACCTTAAGTGAGGAAATTTTAAGGCTTTTAATTCACGGCCTGCTTCATATAATGGGATATGACCACATCAAATATAACGACTATAAAAAGATGTATGTTAAGGAAAAAAAGTACCTTGAATTTTTCAAAAAAAAAGGAGTTTAAATGGAAATAGCAGCGCAGGTTCAGCTTTATATAATAATTCTGCTTTTTTTTGTTGCTGCCACTCTGTCAGTCGCGGAAACCGCGTTAATAGGCATGAGCAGGATAAAAATAATAGCGCACATTAAGAATAATCACCCCAAGGCAAAATATTTAAAAGTTTGGATGGCAGACCCCAATAAACTGCTGGCCACGCTTTCCATATGCGTAAACGCTGTGGCTATCACCACTTCCACCATCGGCGCTTTTTTGTCAATGAAACTCTCAGAGGCCACAGGCGTTGACGCGGCGCTGGTTGCAACCCTTACCGCCGGTTTAATAACATTTATAATAATAATATTCGGCGAAATCACGCCTAAAATTTTTGCCATTCACAATACCGAAAAACTTGGGCTTCTGCTTGTGGGGCCTATTGTTTTTTTATACAGGATACTGAAACCAATCACCGAACTTTTTGTGAAGATAAGCAACCTTACTATTAAAATACTGGGGGGCAAATCTTCTTCCAGCATACCTGTAATTTCCGGAAAAGATATTGATACTGTAATAGACGTCAGCATGGAAGCCGGAGTCATAAACGAACAGGAAAAATCCATGATGCAGAACATCCTTGAAATTAAGGACACCCAGGTGAAACATATAATGGTGCCCAGGACAAAAATGGTGGGTATTGATATAACATGGGATGTGGATAAAATAATTGATGTTATTGTTGAAGACGGGTATTCACGTGTGCCTGTCTTTAAGGAAAATTACGATAATATTGTGGGTATAGTTTATGTTAAAGACATGCTTACCATGATTAAAAACCGCGGGCTAATAATTTTTCACGACCTTATAAGAATGCCTTATTTTGTCCCGGAATCAAAAAACATAGGCGAACTTTTTAAGGAGTTTAAAAAGGGAAAGATGCACATGGCGATTGTTGTGGATGAATTCGGAGGAACTTCCGGGCTTATTACCATAGAGGATATACTTGAAGAAATAGTGGGGGAAATAAAGGATGAATATGACGTAGAAGAACCGCAGTTCAGAAAACTGGCGGAAAATTCATATGAAGTGGACGGGCTTGCCGAAATAACAAGGTTAAACAGGGATTTATCCATAGATATTCCGCTTGAAGAAGATGTAAATACCGTGGCCGGTTTTGTCATGGCGCTGTTTGGCAGGGTTCCCAAAAAAGGGGAAAAAGCCGATTTTGGAAATATTTCTTTTACGGTGCTTAAAAGCGACGCCAAGAAAGTGGAATTATTAAAAATGGATATCACGCCTCAAATAGCGGCGGCTGAAACCAAGGATGGCGAAGGGGCAAAAAGATAATTATCAGTTCTTAATAATTTCCAGTACAAAGAAAAACAGCATTATTAAAGTGGCGGAAAGTTTCAGGGCAATGCCCGCGATAAAACCCACAAAAGTGCCAAAAGAGACCTTAACTGATTTTAAGACTTCTTTTCCTGCAGAAATTTCCCCGATAAATGCACCGATAAAAGCGCCCAGCAGCATTCCCACGGGCGGTAACAGGAAAATTCCCGCAATAGTACCTGCCGCGGCTCCTATTATGGCACGCTTGCTGCCGCCAAACTGTTTCGCGCCCATTATGGAAAAAACATTGTCAAGTATGGATGCTGCAATGGTAAGAATACCCGCTACAATAAGGAAAGCGGTTGAAAATTCGCCGTACTTTGAAAAGTGAAGGAATAAAAGGCCCGCGTAAGCCAAAGGCGGCCCTATTAAGACCGGAACCACGCAACCGATAAGCGCCAATAACTGTAAGATAGAACCTGCAATTACAAATGTAATATCCATATGATTATTTTAATTTGATATGGTAATATTGTAAAGGTAATAATAAGTAAAGCGGATGGAACCGGGAAGCATACAAAAACGTCTAAATATTAAATAAATCAATGAAAGGTAATAATATGAAAAATAAAATATTCTGTTTTGTTCTTCTGTCTTTTCTGATTTTTCCTGCGTTGCTGCAGGCAGATGTTATTTCTTGGCAGCAGTGCGCGAAAAACGCGCTTGCAAACAGCGGGGATTTGGCCGCGGCAAAAGAGAAACTTAACAAGGCGCTGGCCGCAAAAAATTCTTCCATATCAAACATACTGCCTTCGGTAAACGCGGGCGCCGGATACAGCAGAAACGCCGGCGGTGAAGGGTATTCTTATAGTATATCCGGTTCGCAGGTTATTTTTCAGGGGTTAAGAAATATATTTTCCATACTTGCGTCAGACGCTTCGCTTATGGCTGCGCGCGCGGAATACGACACTGCTTCGGCGCTTGTACGACATAATTTAAAACTTGCGTATATAGAGGTTTCAAAACAGCAGGAAGCTGAAGGCATTACAGAAATTATAATGGAAAGAAGAAAGCAGCAGCTGGAACTTGTGGAGTTAAAATATAATTCCGGCAAAGAACACAGGGGCGCTTTCTTAAACGCGCAGGCTTCCATGGCCCAGTCGGAAGCGGATTACAGGCAGGCAAAAGACCTTCTGGTGCTGGCAAAGTTAAAACTGGCAAGGCAGATGGGGGCTGAATTAAACAGCGATTTTACCGTGGAACCGCAGGATGAAACTTTTATTACTGTTCAACTGCCGGACTTTAAGAATGAAGCGATGAATACATCGGACATAAAAAAATATCAGGCAAATCTTGAAGCGGCAAAACACAGGGTTGCTATTGCAAGGGCTCAGTTTCTGCCTTCGGTTTCGGCGTCCGCAAGTTATGGCAAGTCCGGGGACACCTGGCTTCCGCAGAATGAGAACTGGTCTCTTGGCGTAAATATAAGCCTTCCCATTCTGTCAGGCCTTGATAAATTATCATCGTTATCACAGGCAGAGTCTGACCTAAAGACCGCACAGATAGCCCTTG
The DNA here is from genome assembly GCA_016937715.1 of Candidatus Goldiibacteriota bacterium. Lineage (NCBI taxonomy): Bacteria > Candidatus Goldiibacteriota > Candidatus Goldiibacteriota bacterium. The sequence goes on along the minus strand of JAFGWA010000045.1, from coordinate 1,824 downwards.
ATGACGGAATCAAAGATATGGAGATTAAATTAAGGGAAAAATTTATAAACCTGCAGTCATCCGCGGATGAAGTAAATGTAAGGAAAAAATCCGCGTCCGCGATTGAAGAACGGGCGCAGATAGCGGATGCCCAATATCAGACAGGCCTTATGACATTTGACAACTGGGCTATGATACAGGATGACCTTGTAAATTCAAGAAAATCCATGCTTGCCGCCGCTGCTTCTTATCACGGAGCGTATTCACAGTGGCTTAATACAATAGGGAGGAAATTAGAAGATGAAGCTGAATAATAAAGGAAAAATTATAGCGGCGGCTGTTATTGTTATTATCATTGCCGGTTTTATCATTGTTAAAAAGCCTTTTAGCGGGAAAAAAGCGCCGCAAATGGCTGAAATATACCCTGAAATAAGGGATATATCGGTGATTATTTCCGCTACAGGCGCTGTTCAGCCGATGAACAGGCTGGAAATAAAACCGCCTATTGCTGGCAGGATAGAAAAGGTGCTTGTTAAAGAAGGCGATGTTGTATCAAAAGGAAAGGTGCTTGCGCTTATGAGTTCTTCTGAAAGGGCGGCATTGCTTGATGCCGCGCGCGCGCAGGGCGAAGACAACGTAAAGAAATGGGAGGAAATTTACAAGCCCATTTCTGTTATCGCCCCCATAAACGGTACTGTAATAGTAAGGGGGTCGGAACCGGGGCAGACTGTGGGTTCGGGCGATGCGGTATTTGTACTGTCTGACAGGCTTGTTATTAAAACTTCCGTGGATGAGACTGATGTGGGAAAAGTAAAAGTGGGGCAGAAAGCCGTGATAACGCTTGACGCTTATTCAGACACGGAAATTCCCGGCAGTGTTTATCACATAAGTTATGAATCAAGCGTAATGAATAACGTATCTATTTATGAAACTTTTGTGAAACCGGATAAGGTTCCTGATTTCTTCAGGTCGGGAATGACCGCCAATGTGAATATTATTAAATCTGAAAGTAAAGCAGCGCTGTCATTGCCTGTCAATGCCGTGAAAATAAAAGACGGCGTTTCCTTTGTAATGATAAAAAGCGGGGACAAACCCAAAAGAAAAGAGGTTGTAACGGGCATTGATGACGGTTCTTATATAGAAATAAAATCCGGGTTAACCGCCGAAGATACCGTTCTTACCGTTAAAAACGGATATACCGCGTATAATGATTCAAATAAAAACACCGGAACAAACCCCTTTATGCCGAAACGCCCCGGCGCAAGGCGTTAAGATATGATATCTGTTAAGGGTATTTCAAAGATATACAAAACCGGAAAAATGGAATATCAGGCGTTAAATGACGTCACCATTGACATCAAAAGGGGTGAATTTGTAGCAATTATGGGGCCTTCCGGTTCCGGTAAGTCCACTTTAATGCACCTTCTTGGATTTCTTGATAAGCCGGATTCGGGTTCATATCTGCTTGAAGGCAATGAGACCGCGGGGTTAACCGATGAAGAATACGCCCGGTTAAGGCAGAATAAAATTGGTTTTGTATTTCAGCAGTTTCACCTGCTGCCCAGAAGCAGCGCTGAGGAAAATGTGGCAATGCCGCTTGTTTATTCCGGAAAAAAAATATTTGAACACAGGGCAAAAGAGCTGCTTGAAAGTGTGGGGCTGGGGACAAAACTTAAAAATCTGCCGGGTGAAATGTCCGGCGGCGAAAAACAAAGGGCGGCAATAGCACGCGCGCTGATTAATGACCCGGAAATTATTTTCGCGGATGAACCCACGGGCAACCTTGATTCCAAAAGCGAAAAAGAGATAATGGAAATATTTACCGTGCTTAATAACCAGGGTAAG
>JAFGWA010000044.1 GCA_016937715.1 Candidatus Goldiibacteriota bacterium | reverse complement strand
TGCGGCTACCGGAACAAGAACCATGCGGTTTAAGGTCACGGTAGGCGCGTGCATTTAAAGACGCGGCAGTTGGTTTTAAAAACACGCGCCCTAAAAGGGTGCGGCTACCGGAACAAGAACCATGCGGTTTAAAAGGTAGGTTTTGAATTTATAGATACCGGGCTTTAGCCTGCGATAATAGGAATTTTAAGACAAAAAATACGGGACACGCAGGAGCGCCTCCCCCACAATGATAAAAACTTCTTCCACTATCACCTGTAACTTGTAACCTGTAACTTATCAGTTGTAACCTGTCAGCTGTAACCTATAACCTGCCGCTACGCCGACTGCCTGATGATAAACTTCGGGTCAAGGATTATAAGGCGTGATTCGTCTTTTGCGACCTGCCCGTTTATGCACCTGACGGCAAGTTCAAAAGCTTCAGAGCCAAGCTTTGCCAGCGGCTGTTTTACCGTGGTTAAAGCCGGCTTTGTAAATTCAGAAACGTTAATATCATCATACCCTACTACCGCGACATCCTTGGGGACGTCCAGCCCTGCCTGTTGAAGCGCTTCTATGGCGCCCATAGCGACAAGGTCGCCGGCAGCACAAAATATTGCGTCAAGATCCTTATATTCCGACATAAATTCCCTGGTACGCTGCACTCCTTCATCAAATTCATAATACGCCACGTGTTTAACCATTTTCTGGTCAAATTCAAGTTCATAATCTTCCATGGCTTTTCTGTAACCTATCAGGCGTTCAACCACATTCGCGTTTGTCCTTTTATCAAGAAACTCGCCGGAGATAATACCAATTTTCTTTCTCCCCTGTTTTATCAGATATTCCACTGCCATATAAGACCCTTTTACATTGTCCACTTTAACAGTATGGCCGCCTTCCACCGTCTCTTCAATAAAAACAACAGGTATGCCCGCGTTTTTATACGATTCAAGCAGGTCGCTTTCCATTGGCACACTTATTGAAATCATGGCATCTGCCCTGCGTTCTAATAAGATTGTTTTCAGGATGTCATTTTCAAAGTCTGTCCTGCCTGTGGTGGGATAATAATTTACTTCATAAGGCCCTTTAAACAGGTGCGGCTCTATGCCGTGAAGTATTTCATGGACAAAATTATTGGAAAACAACTTTGAAACAACAGCTATTGTATGAAAATCATTGGGCATAAAAACCCTCTTTTTATTTAATTAATTCCCTTAAAAATATTATAACACAAAACAGGTTAATTCATTCATTTTGGATGAGTATGGGTTAATTTACTTATCAAACCAGTCCTGCGCCATGTGCCTGAATTCGTGTTTCTTTGAAACAACGGTCATATGCCCGCCTGAAAGGTATATCTTTGATTCAAAAAGCGGATTTTTAGCCAATGCGGCGTGTATCTTTTCATCCAGATTTTTAACCAAAGGGTTGTCCTTGGCGCCGGTAAACAATGCCGGGCACTGAATTTTTTCAAGCCCTGCCGGAACATATTTTCTGCCGGATTTGGCAAACCTAAGCATCATGTCGTTGTCCATCTGCATCACTTTTTTATAGCCAAAACCGTGCTGAAGAAACCACGCGTACCAGAATTTTCCGCCGATGGCTGCGTTTCTGTCCGCGATAAGTTTTTCCGCCTCGTCTAATTTCATACTATCCCCCAGAAAACTGTCCGCGATTACTTTTTTTACAAGCCCGGGCGCTTCTATCGCCATATTAAGCGCCACCATTGCGCCGCCTTCCGTGCCAATCACATACGTCTTCTGTACGCCAAGCGCGCCGCATACCGCAACCGCGCATTTGGCCATTTCCCGCCAGAAATCATCAGGAAACTGTTTTACAGGGTCAGACTTGCCGTGCCCCGGATAGTCAAACATAAACGTTCTGTACACGCGCCTGTAATGCTTATATTCCCCGCCCATCATCGCGCTTGATACCGTATTACCGTGAAGAATAAGCAGGTGTTCCCCTTTGCCTTTGGCTTTATAAAATACCCTTTGTCCCTGATAAGAAATATACGGCATTATAATTCTCCTTATTTTTAGGTAAAAACTTAATTTTCAGTAAGCTTTTGCGCGAGCTTAACGGCTTCATAGGCGTCTTTTGAATAACCGTCCGCCCCTATTTCATCGGCATAAGACTGGTCTACAACCGCACCGCCTATAATAAACTTTGCCTTAAGGCCCTCTTTTTTTGCAAGATCAATAACCGGTTTCATTTCTATCATTGTGGTGGTCATTAGCGCGGACAGCCCAATAATTTGCGCGCCGGTTTCTTTTGCTTTTTTTACAATCTCTTCCGCGGGTACATCCTTGCCAAGGTCAAACACCTGAAACCCGTAATTTTTCAGCATTAAAGAGACTATGTTTTTTCCAATATCATGAATATCGCCCTTAACTGTAGCCATTACCACTTTCTTCTGCGACCCTTCCGCTTCACTCTTTTTTAAAAGCGGTTCAAGTATGGCAAAAGCGGCTTTCATGGCTTCCGCGCTTTGTATAAGCTGCGGAAGAAAATACTGTTTTTTCTCAAACAGATTCCCGACGTGGTTGATTGCGGGAATTAAAATATCATCCACTATTTTTGAAGGGGCAATATTGCCTGCCACCGCTGAATTTATAAGCCCGGTTATTTTTTCCTTATTCCCTTTTACAACCGCTTCATAAATCTGCTCTTCGTTAGATTTGCCGCTATCCTGCGCCGCTTTGGCATCTAATTTTACTGCATTGCCAAACTTCTCTATGTAAAGCGCACTGTTGGTGTCGGTGGCGTTTAATACATCTGATGCCGCTTTTATCTGCATCAAAAGTTCCGCTGAAGGGTTTGCAATAACTGTGGTAAGCCCGCTGTTAACAGCCATGGCAAGAAAAGCCGCGTTCACATAGCCGCGTTCCGGCAGCCCAAATGACACATTTGACAGGCCGCAGGTAGTGTTAAAACCAAGCGCGGAGGCTTTTTCAATTACATCAAGCGTAACTTTGGCGGCTTTCTGGTCTGATGATACCGTCATTACAAGGCCGTCTATTATTATGTCCTTTTCTGTGTATCCATATTTTTTTGCCTGTTTAAATACTTTCTGTACAACACTTATCCTGCTGCCCGCGTCTGCCGGAATGCCCTTATCATCAAGGGGCAGTAAAATAAACATGGCGCCGTATTTAGCCGCGACAGGCAGAAGTTTTTCTATTTTTTTGGACTCGCCCGAGATAGAATTAATAAGCGCCCTGCCGGGGTAAGCCCTTAACGCGGCTTCCACAACTTCCGGAGACGATGAATCTATGCAAAGCGGAAGTTCAGACAGATTGCTTAACAATTCTATTATCTTTATCATCACAGCTTTTTCATCAATTCCGGCCATTCCCGCGTTTACGTCAAGAATTTTAGCTCCGCCGGCTGCCTGCTCTTCCGCAAAGCGCCTGACTTCGGCTGTCTTTCCTTCTTTTAATTCCGCCTGAAGCTGCTTCTTGCCGGTGGGATTAATACGTTCGCCTATCACTGTAAGCGGGTAATCACCGCCTAAAAACACGGTTTTTCTTGCCGATGTAACCGCGCTGAAACTTACAGGATTATTTTTAAAACCCGTGTTTTTTATTTTACTGATTTCTTTAGCTGTTTTCTCTATGTACTCCGGCGATGTGCCACAGCAGCCGCCCAAAAGGTTAATTCCCGCGTTTACAAATGGCGCGGCAAAAGTACAAAATTCACCCGATTCCATTTCAAATACAGTTTTGCCGTCTTTTAGTTTTGGCAGCCCGGCATTTGGTTTGGCCAGAAGCGGTATTTTGGAATATGGTTTTAAAGCTTTAATTACTTCAAGCATCTCTTTAGGCCCTGTGGAACAGTTGGCTCCAAACGCGTCTATATTCATAGCCTGCAGGGTTACAAGCGCTGTTAACGGATCTGTCCCGGTAAGCGTCCTTCCGTCCTTGTCAAAAGTCATTGAAACAATCACTGGAAGATTACAGCTTTCCTTCACGGCCAGAACCGCGGCGCGCGCTTCCTGAATGTCCATCATTGTCTCTATTACAAAAAGGTCAACACCGCCCGCAAGCAGCCCCTTAACCTGTTCTTTAAAGATGTTTACCATTTCTTCAAACGGTATATCGCCAAATGGTTTTGGGAAATGCCCCGTAGGCGCTATATCGCCCGCGACAAGCGCGCGTTTGCCCGCGGCTTTTTTAGAAATTACCGCAAGTTCCCTGTTAATTTCAAAGGCCTGCCCCTTAAGCCCATATTCCTCAAGTTTTACAGGATTACCGCCAAAAGTAAAAGTATAAATAATATCAGAACCCGCTGCTGCGTATTCATTCTGCAGCCCTGACAGGACATCGGGATTTTCAAGCGCCCATTTTTCCGGGCATACACCCGCGGGCATGCCGCGTTTCTGCAGCGCCACACCGCTTGACCCGTCAAGTATAAGGACTCTTTTTTCCACAAGCTTTTTAAACTGTTTTTTTGTCATCATCTCACCACGTTGTTTAATCATAAAATTATACGGCGTTTTTTAATGATATCATATCGCCCCGCCCGCATACAAGTTTTTATAGGGGGCGGATTTAGAGGATTATTTATTTTGCAGATACATCATTCCATTTTGCGCTAAGTATGTTTTGACATTTAAACGCGAATACGAAAAAATCAAATGTCAACCCATTAAACAACGCGAAACAACGCGCCTTAAAAGGCGCGGCTGCCATGGCTGAACCATAAGAAATTTAACCTAAACCTTATACGCAATATATTGCGTATATACTTTAAAAAACAACGGCACATGCCTTTACCGGTTCTATTTCTTCGGATATAAATTATCCATAGGAACAGGTTCCAGATATCCGACATTCGGTTTTACCCACCACAGCCCTATCCAAAGGCTTCCGTTATTCCTGAACGAAATGTGAATATCATGCAGCCCTTTTGAAAGTTCAATTTCCGACCTTGTCTGATTACCTGACAGAATCAGCTTATTATCTATTAATAACCTTTTATTTTCGCCTGTTTTGACGTCAAAGAAGTATCTGCCCGGAATGTCAATCCTTATCTTTCCGTCCCAGCACGCGGTAAAGAATCTTATATTTTTGGGATAAAACGCCCAATCCTGAAGAACCATGGGCTCTATTCTTTGATCAAGCAGTTCACCGGTACCGCATTCAGCCCCTGTGTAATAAGAGGCGGTAAGCCCCCTTTCTGGCTTATAAGACATGCCTTTAACCGCTTCTTCATACGGAACCTTAAAAGCAATAAAAGCAGTTACATTATCTTTGTTATATTTTTCCTTAAATTCTATGACCTCGCCTCCGGGATAATATGTCTTAAGCGCGGGAAGAATGTTAAAATAATCCCTTTCAAGAATGTAAATATAATTCATACCCTGCTTGGGATTAACGGGAAAATTGTGCCCTAATGTAAGTTTTTCATAATTACTCTTGCCCTTTTCCATGAATACTATCATTACATCCGGCGTCTCTCCCCTTTCTCCGTGCATGAAATACGGGGTCATTATTGCCTGCCAGCCGTCCCCCAGTTTTACCACATATTCAGCGGCTTCCCTCTTTTCGGTTTCAAAGGCGCGGTAAGCCAGCTTATATTTTCCGTATTTTTCAAAGTATCTGTCATAATTATCCGCGGTGATTATTAATAAAAGTATTACCGCAGTCAAGGAGAAAAGAATTTTTGATATTTTGCCGGCGTTTTCAAGGAACAGTTTAGAAAGAACCGCTATCGCGGCTGCGGCAAATATAAATACCATAGGCATGGCCATTATTCCCCTTCCTGTGTGGGGAGATTCTATAAAAAGAGCGGTGCCCTGAATGAAAATAAAGAACATGCCCAGAAAAAAGAACGAACGCGCGTTGCCAAGAAACATCCCCGCAAGTAGCAGCATAAATCCCGCAGCCGCAAAAATACCGGACAAATAATCCAGCATGGGCATTCCCTCAAAGTTGCTGGATATTATTGACATTCCTCCCAGGTTGTTATACATAAGTACCGCTTTCTTAAGGCTTATCAGATAGTTTATCACCTGATTCTGAGAGAACCAGTAATGTTTATTGTTTTCACCAAAAAGAAAAAGCCCTCCGGGCCTTCCCATGAAAGAATTATAATTATCAAAAATGTATATTATAAGGGGCATAAGCACCAGTATCGATACACCAATCATAAGAAGCATTTTTTTGTAATTTGCCTTTATAAACCCCCTGTCGCCAAAGAAACAAAGGCAAAGAATCGCGGCATAAGCAAAAGGTATTATTCTTGCCGCGTGATAAGTCTGAATTGATATCGCCATGGCAAGCCCCAGAATAATAAAATCAAACAATTTTCTTTCATTATAGACTTTAAGCGCGAAAAACATGGTAAACATATATGGCAGCATGGCAAACGAAGCATGGTATACAAGCCTGCTGTACGTTACGGGATAATTGCCCACCGCAAACAGAAAGCCTCCTAAAACCGCTGCACGCCATCCAAACATGTAACGGATAAGAAAATAGAACGATACAGCCGTAAGAAGGCCGGCGACAGCTGTTGCAGCCCTTGCCCCCACTATTCCCTCGCCGACTAACGGGAAAAGCCCTCCCATAAAATAATTATATAAAGCTGGATTATCTGTAATTGCCCTTATGTATATCGGCAGAGTGGAATCGGCGCCGTGCGGCATTACGTTTCTGATTATATCCATAGCGTCTTTGGCTGCCTTTCCTTCATCGCGGAAGGATCCTATGGGCACCGTGTCAAGATTATGAAATCTGAAAAAAGCGGCGGCTATAAAAAATATTACAAACCCTATTATTTCATTTCTGCCGGGTTTTTCAACATTATCCCTTAAAAAAGGAAGGGTTCCAAGAAGCTCCGCGCCTTTGTCTGATTTCAAAGCGATAAAGAAAGGTATAAAAGAAAGCAGAAAGAAAACAGCGCCGGAAGATCCGTTTGCTTTTCCGTACATAATTGACTGCCCGATGTAAATTAAAACAAAACCTGTTATTACAGAAATGATTTTAATTATCCTGTTTTTTTCCAAAGTACCCTCCGCGCAATGTTATAATTTTATTAAATCTAAAATCAATTTTTATATTTTATCAAAAATTTCAAGCCGTGTAAATTTATTATTACGAAATTGTCAACGCAAAATAGAAGTGTCCTATTTTCTGCAAAATAGAAATGTCCGCTTTTCAAAGTACAGCCTGCCAAGAATCCCCGGTTA
>JAFGWA010000043.1 GCA_016937715.1 Candidatus Goldiibacteriota bacterium | reverse complement strand
ATCAATTATACATCACATATAACGTTATATTAATTCACCATTATCAAATATTTTTTCTTTTCCTTGCCGTAAATTTTTCAGATGACAGTTCTTCAAGAAACTTTCTTAAAATCCTCTCCCTCCTTAATATATCCTCTTCAATTACATCTTCTGTTTTCTTCAACAATTCAATGTCAGTGCCTGATTCTATTATCCCCTTAACCCTTTCAAATATCTCTTTATCCAGCGCTTTGCATTCCCACTGGAATTTAGCTATAGCAAACCAGAAGTTATTGGATTCTTCCGGATTTTCGGAAAGCTCTTTATATTCTTTTAAAATACTGTCCGTAATATCTTTTACTTCCGCGCCGTCATCATATTGCTCAAAAAAAGCGTCTCTTATTGTCTCATATGTGTCATTTGCGGAAATTGCCGTTCCCCACGATGCCATAAATTCTCCTTTTATATCAGCCGTTTAATAAACTAATTTCTTCAGCAGTAAGTTCTATATCCGCGGATACCGCATTTGTCTTTGCCTGCACGGCGCTGCGCGCACCGCAGATAGCGCCTGTGACAGCGCTATTTGTAAGAGTCCACGTCACCGCGATATTGGAGACATCACATCCTCTGATAACTGCCATCGGTTTCATCAGTTCAACCAAGCGCAGAGCTTTTTCTAAATTATCGCCCTTAAACATATCATCATTTTTTCTGTGGTCAGTTTCGGGAAATGCAGATACATTCTGCTTATTATACTTGCCTGATAATAACCCTTTTGCCATCGGGCTGTAAACTATTATTCCTATATTATTCTCTTCACAGAACTTAAAATCCGACGCCGGTTCGCGGCGCATTAAACTGTAAGGCGGCTGCAGCGATGTTATTGGCGCAATGTCCATTATACGTTTCATCTGCGCGGTATTAAAATTTGAAACACCGGCGTATTTTATCTTGCCGGCCTTTACAAGCCTGTCAATTGCTTCCCATGCCTCTTCAATTTTCTCGTCAGGCTGCGGCCAGTGTATCTGATACAAATCAACGCAGTCAATATCAAGCCTTCTTAAACTGTCCTCGCACTCTTTAATTACAGATTCTTTATCAAGTACAGCGGATAAATTTCCTTTATCGTCCCATACCCTTCCGCACTTGGTGAAAACATATAATTTATCGCGCTTGCCCCTGATTGCTTTTCCAAGGACGGTTTCCGCGTGTCCAAGCCCGTATGCGGGCGCGGTATCAACCCAGTTAATTCCGCAGTCAAGCGAAGCGTTAATAGCATTTATAGTTTCGCCGTCATCCTGCGGACCCCACGCAAACTTCCAGCCTTCTCCGCCCGTGGCAAACATACCAAGCCCTATTGTGGATATTTCAAGATTACTGCTTCCAAGTTTTTTGTATTTCATTTTTCCCCTTATGCCCGTAAATTAAAATTTAAGTTAAAAAAAAAGCCCGGGCTTTTGACCCGGGCTTTGTATGTTAAAGTTAAGATTAACGTTTGCTGAACTGGAAAGACCTTCTGGCTTTCTTTTTACCGTATTTCTTTCTTTCAACCATTCTGTCATCGCGCATTAAAAATCCGCCCTTTGAAAGAATTGTGTGTGTGTTTTCATCTGTTTTTGAAAGGGCCCTTGCAACGCCCATCCTTATCGCGCCTGCCTGGCCTGTCTGTCCGCCGCCAAGCGTCTTGCATGTAAGGTCATATTTTCCGGACGCTGTAATTGCTTCCAGCGGTTCCATTAAATGGTCAATATGCGTGCTTCTGTTAAAAAATTCCTTTACGTCTTTTCCGTTAACAGTAACTTTACCTGTTCCGTTTTTTACCCATACTTTAGCTATTGATGTCTTTCTTCTTCCTGTTCCATATAATACTGAAGCCAATTTAAGGTTCCTCCTTATTTAAGTTCTAACGGTTTAATTGAAGTATACGTGTGCTTTGGGCCTTTAAATATTCTTAATTTTGTAAGCATATCCTTGCCAAGCCTGGTTTTAGGAAGCATCCCTTTAACCGCTTCTTCAAGAACTTTTTCCGGCCTTCTTGCCATAAGCGCTTCAAACGATTCTTCTTTAAAACCGTCCGGATAACCGCTGTGGCTCTGATAAACTTTCTTTTCCATCTTTTTTCCTGTAAGAATAAGCTTTTCCACGTTTACAACAATAACAAAATCCCCCGTGTCAACCTGGGGTGTGTAAGTTGCCTTGTGTTTGCCTCTTAATACAGATGCTATCCTTGATGCCATGCGGCCAAGAACTTTACCGTCTGCGTCAACGATGTACCATTTTCTCTGAACCGTTTCCTTTGTTGCGATGAAAGTCTTCATTTTAAACAAAATCCTCCTGATCAAATAAAAAAAATTCCTTATTCACATACCCTTTAAGGATAAAGAAATATATAACATTAACAAATAATTGTCAACAGTTATTTGTCCCGGTTTTATTATTGGCAACTTGCAACATTTAATGCAACACCGTTAAAATTTCCCATGTTTCTCTTGTAACTTTTTGTCTTATTATGTCGTTTGCGGTT
>JAFGWA010000042.1 GCA_016937715.1 Candidatus Goldiibacteriota bacterium | reverse complement strand
CCTTCGCTTGAAGACGCTGTTATTGTCTGCGCCTTACCCGCGCCTACAGTCCTTAACGTCACAGAAAAAGAAGCCATACCTGAAGATAATGATTTTGTAGCGCTGTCGTAACTGTCATTTGTATCCGTAGAATCAAGTGTTGCGGTACCGGCTGCAGTCGGTACGGTATTCCAGTAATTATCAACCGCGTAAACATTAACACTAAAAGGCGTTCCCGCTGTCTGAGTTGTAATTGTAGTTGATGCAGGCATCCTTCCGTTTCCGCCGTTAGTTCCGGGATAATATGTCTGCCCCGGCCCTACTATAAGCATGCGCGCGAAAGCGCCGGGATTTACCACAAAATTATTGCTGTCACTTGAACGCGACGGTGTTGTGGATACGCATCGTATTAATACGTTTCCGGTTTCCGCGTTATAAAGCGTTGCAAGGCCCCTATAAACACCGTTTTCAAAAGTTACCGTTCCAAGCGATACATTGTCCGCGCTGTTCGGGTAAACAGCCGTAAGAGAAGCAGTACCGTTAAAACTTGATACAACCGCGCCTGTGTTGTCAATTGCGGTTATTGTAAGCTGAATGGGTGTTCCTGCAGTTGCTGAAGCTATGTTTACAAAACTGAAGCTTTGAATATACTGCGCGGTTAATGTAACAGATGAAGGCGAAAGGCCGGATATTGGCGCTATGTTATTATTTGCATATAAGCCAACAGCGCCTGTTGTGGTTGTATTAATTGTAACGCTTACAGTTCTGGTCGAATTTATTGTTGTAGGATCCGGAGAAAACGAAGCTGCAGCAGAAGCGGATAAGTCAAGCCCTGCGCCGGACGCGTCATTTAACTGCCAGCTAAGGTCATTAACAGCATAAACATTCACATTGAATGGCACACCGCAGGTTTGCGGGTCAGGCGTGCCTGTTTTAGCGCTGCCCGGTGCAAAACTTTCACCCGGAGCCACGACTAAAAGCGCGGACGCCGAAAATGCCGTGATTGAAATTGAGAGGAAGGCCAGGGATAGAATAAAGGCTTTAAATTTATGTAGTTTCATTAAAAACCTCCAAATTTTTATGAATAGATATAAACAATATATACCATCCCCACCATAAAAGCAAGTTTTTTTTAAACGTTGTACCGTAAAAAAAGCCTTATTTTAAAGGAAAAAACCGCATCATAAGAAGTTTTTTGGAACTTTGACCCACTTTCACCCTGTCATCTGTCCTTTTGCCCGCCACCCAAATAATGTCTTTTTTGTCACAAACCAATATAACATCTTCTTTTATTTTTTGTGAAATGATAAAATCTTTTATTTTCACCGATGAATTCATGCCATACGGGACAAATTTATCGCCATTTTTCCTTTTTCTTAAGGTTAAAGGAAAAGTTATTTTTGAAAAATCAACATACGCGCTGTTCTTCCCCTTTAAATTAATCCCCTTATTATTGCTTACAATCCTTGTTTCAAATACAAACCCGCCAAATACCGTTTTCCGGCCGGCTTCATGAATTAACACGCTTTTATCGCTAAATCCGCGCGTTTTATTTCCTTTTTGAATAATCACATTTTCATTTTCATACCTTATAACAAAACCTGCCGGCAAAGACATGATTTTATTTTCTGTAATTGCTTTTTCCGCGTCTGCCACCAGCGTGTAATCCACTTTTCTTTTAGCGTCTAAAACCCTGTATAGCACAGCCAATATTACCCTTTGCCTTAAAGCGGTATGAAGGGATAAAAACTTCACTCTTGAAAAAACAGCCTTATTACTGCCAATTAAAGCGTTTTTTTGAATGAATCCGCCGGCTTGCGCCTGCATAAATTCTTCTTCATTTGCCGCAATTACGGCATTTCTTACAAGGCATTCTTTTACCGATGGATTCATCTCTTTTTCCATGAAAGGAATAAGTTTATTCCTGATAATGTTTCTCTGATATATGGATTCATTATTACTACTGTCAGTTATATACTTCTGCTTTCTTTCTTTCAGATATGAAATAATCTGTTTTTTGGAAAATTTAAGAACCGGCCTTATTATAGTAATACCGGCGCCGGAAAGGTTATTATCTTTAATTCCAAATTCTCCGTTTGTTACTTTTCTTTGCGCCGGAATACCGCATAAACCCTTTGTCCCGGTGCCTTTAATAAAGCGGAACAGAATTGTCTCCGCATTGTCATCCAGGTTGTGCGCAAGCGCTATTTTTGAAGCATTATGTTCAAGGGCGGTTTCAATAAAAAACCTGTACCTCTCTTCCCTTGCGGTTTTTTCCGTACCAAACCCGGTTTTTTTATTAAGGGCGTGTATATTTTTACTTCTGACAACAAATATATTGCCGGACTTTGCCGCTTCGCCGCGCACAAAATCCATATCACGCGTACTTTCCTTGCCGCGCAGCATGTGATTAAAATGCGCCGCTATTATTTTCAGATTATACTTTTCCGCGATGGAATTGAGAAGGTTAAACAAAGCCATTGAATCGGGGCCTCCGGAAACACCTATAACTATTGTATCGTTTTCACAGATATACTTTGTTATTTCTTTCAGCATGGCAGGATAAAGTTTCATAATTATTTTTCCCCTGATAAAAAAACATTTTGGATAAGGTGTTGTATTTGCCGCAGAAACACACTTCTTTGATTTTATTACAAAGGCGCAGCATGTTGCGTCCCGCCTTTTTAAAACCTTAGACGCAACATGTTGCGTCTCTACTTTAAATGACAAAACAATACCACAAAACAAAACTACAAAACCTTAGACGCAACATGTTGCGTCTCTACTTTAAATGACAAAACAATTATTTTTTTTGGTAGCGGGGAAGGGATTTGGTCACCCTGCGCTCTGCGCAGCTCGACCTACCCTCCGGGCACTATAGCCGTCGCTCGCTTAATCCTCACTAATCGTTCGGCGCTCGCTCTTTTCAAATCCCCTGCCTGTTATATTTTTTTGGTAGCGGGGAAGGGATTTGAACCCCCGACCCACCGGGTATGAACCGATTGCTCTAACCAACTGAGCTACCCCGCCACCTTTAAATATAACTGTGTAATAAGAACAATGTAAATACTGCACAACTGTTTCCCTAAGTTCCGGGAGCTCAGTTGCCTGAGCTGAAACGCAAGTGTACGCAAAGCGTACACATTATAATACTGCTTTCCTATCGTTTTGTCCTCGTAAGAGGACCCCACCGCCACCTAAAAATTTTTTATGAATAAAAAGAACAAACTTAATACTTCAACTTCTAAAACATTAAGGTTATATCAAATTTACGTCTTTTTGGCAATAGTTTATCTGCCATTTTTATTTAAGGCCTTTCTTTATCCCCTGCCCGCTTTTAATATAATCATGAATTACACCGTGTGTTTTTTCCTTGAATTAAAGCCAAAAATTGATAGAATTATAAACGTATTTATTCAGGCATACTTAAAAAAATAACAAGAGGTGTAATTTGGATTATAGAAGCATCTATACAGGAAAGTCATCCGCAGAATCCCCTGATAAGAATAAAGCAAATATCCCTTCCCCTGAGAAGAAAGGTAAATTTATGCTGGCGGTATACATAATCGCGGCTTTTGTAATACTGGGCGCCGTTACAGGCATCTTTCTAGCATATACACAGGAAGTACCCGAAGTGGCGGATTTAAGAAATTATAAACCAAACATGTCCACCGCAATCTACGACAACAACGGTAACCTTGTGTCCCAGCTGTTTGCCGAACAGCGCACGGTTGTAAAAATCGCGCAGGTGCCTTTAATCCTGCAGAATGCCATTTTATCCAAAGAAGACCCCAACTTTTATCAGCACAGCGGTTTTGACATTAAAGCCATAATCCGCGCCACAGTTAACAACCTTTCCCACGGTAAAATAGTTGAAGGCGCGTCCACCATTACACAGCAGCTTGCAAGAAACCTTTTCTTAAACAGGGAAAAAACAATCGGCAGAAAAATAAAAGAAGCACTGCTTGCGCTGCAGATAGAAAAATATTATACAAAGAGCGAAATTCTTGAATTGTACTGCAACCAGATATTTTTTGGAGCCGGCGCATACGGCGTTGAAGCCGCTTCAAGGACTTATTTTGGCAAACACGTGGAAGAACTTACCCTTCCCGAATGCGCCGTACTTGCCGCGCTTCCGCAGGCGCCTTCCAGTTATAACCCTTACAGAAATCCCGACCTTGCAATGGAAAAAAGAAATGTTGTATTAAATATTATGGCGGAACGCGGAGTTATAACACCCGAAGAACGCGACGAGGCAATTAACACGCCTTTAATATTAAGCAAATTAGAGGTTAAAAACGCGCCGTATTTTGTGGAATACGTCCGCCAGCAGCTTGAAGGCACTTACGGCAACACCGTCATATACAAAGGCGGGCTTAAAGTTTATACCACGCTTGACACAAACCTGCAGAATATAGCGCAGGACCTTATGACAAAACACGTAAGAAACCTGCAGGCCAAAATAGAAAGTAAGACAGGAAAACCGCTGTCACAGCCGCTTCAGGGCGCGCTTATCGCAATGGAACCTTCCACCGGAAACATTAAAGCAATGATAGGCGGGCTTGATTATAACGAGAACGAATTTAACCGCGCTGTACAGGCAAAAAGGCAGACCGGCTCCGCGTTTAAACCGATTGTGTATACATCGGCAATTGACAACGGCTTTCGTGTGTCTGATGTCCTTATGGATTCCCCTATTGTTTATAAAAATGCCAACGGCACTGACTGGCGCCCTGAAAATTACAGCGGAAGGTTTTCCGGGCCGGTGATACTTTTAAACGGCCTTGCTTTTTCCATGAACGTGGTCACTGTAAAATTACTTGATAAAATAGGCATACGCACCGCGCAGAAATACGCGCACAAAATGGGAATTTCAAGTTCCCTTGCGGATGACCTTACCCTTGGGCTTGGCTCTTCATCTATTTCACTTCTTGAAATGACAACAGCTTTTGCGACACTGGCAAACGGCGGCATGAAACCCGAGCCATTATCCGTGCTTTCCGTAAAAGACAATTCCGGCAAAGAACTTGAAAGCCATATTTCAAAACTGACCGAGGCTCTTCCTGAAACCACAGCTTATATTGTCACATTTATGATGGAAAACGTTATTGACCGCGGTACCGGCGCTTCTATAAGGCGCCTTGGTTTTACCGGCCCTGCAGCGGGTAAAACAGGAACAACAAACGAATTTACGGATACCTGGTTTATTGGTTTTACACCGCGCATGGTACTTGCAATATGGATAGGCTGCGACACAAAAGAAAATCTTGGCAAGCAGATGACAGGCGGTTATGCCTGCGCCCCTTTATGGGCTGAAATTATGCTTAAAGCTTACGGCTCATCAGATGCCGAATTTCCCGTTCCAAACAATATTGTTTTTAAAAAGATATGCGTAAAAAGCGGCATGCTGGCGGATAAAAACTGCCCCGCACCTATAGATGCCCCGTTTGTTGAAGGCACAGAACCGGTAAAATACTGCACACTTCATTCTGATACATCCGCAAGTTTTATGCACAGCGATTTTGACGATTACGAAAGCGGCGAAGAAGCCCCTGCGGATTCCCCTGTCAAAACAAATAATCCGGATCCGGATTCCGAAGAAGAAGGCGGAGCGCTGACTTTCTAGTACAACTTACAGGTTACAAGTAACAGCTTACAAGTAACAACTTACAGCTGATAACTGACTACTTGTCACTTGTCACTTGTCACCTGTCACCTGTCACTTGCTACTTGTCACTTGCTACTTGTCACTTGCTACTTGTCACTTGCTACTTGTCACTTGCTACTTGTCACTTGCTACTTGT
>JAFGWA010000041.1 GCA_016937715.1 Candidatus Goldiibacteriota bacterium | reverse complement strand
TAATAGGCCGTGCGGACGGCGGTTTTCTTTTAAGGTCAGGCGCGCGTACCGGCGACAGAATATTTGTAACAGGGTGCCTTGGCAGCGCGGCGGCCGGGCTTCGGATACTTGAAAAAAAGGGTAATACAAAGATTAAAGATAATGAGAGAGAGCTTGTGAAGAAATTCATCTCTCCGCGGCCAAGGTTTGAGTATGGCAGGCTTCTTTTAATGTCAAAGTGCGTCTCGTCGTGCATGGATATTTCGGACGGATTAATAAGCGATATTTCAAGGATATGCGAAGAAAGCGGCGCCGGCGCGCGGATAGATGCGGATGCACTTCCGGTCTCGACGTCACTTGCGGCATATGCGGTAAAAACAAAAATACCGGCCGCTGATTACGCGCTGTACGGCGGCGAGGACTATGAACTTTTATTTACTGTTCCTGAAAACAAAGTGAAAAAGTTTGCGGAGTTTATGGCCGGTTATGGGGTTGTTTTTTTTCAGGTTGGAATTATGCTGTCAAAAAAAGGCATTTATGTTAAAAAAGGATATAAAACAGTAAAGGAGACCTTTGTAAAGACATGGAATCACTTTTAAAGGGTTATATAGAAACAGAAAAGCATGAAACGGCATCGGCGGAGGCCACTGTTAAACTTGCAAAAAAATATGCGCAAAGGCTTGCTGAAAATGATGTGCTTGCATTATCCGGGGAGCTTGGCGCGGGAAAAACCCACTTTATCAAAGGTGTCGCGTCATTTTTTGGCGCTGACGGAAAAGCGGTAATAAGCCCGACGTTTAATATAATGAAAGAATATTATGGAACCACAATGAAGATATACCATTTTGACCTTTACAGGCTGGAAAGCCACGCGGAGCTTGAACGGATAGGTTTCAGGGATTACACGGCCGATGAAGGGGCTATTTGCGTGGCAGAGTGGCCTGAAAAAGTAATGCGGATTGCCGATATCTATGACCATATAGTGAAAATTAAACATAAAGGCGGAAATAAAAGAGAGATAATTTTTTATGAAAAAAAAGGCGGAAAAAAATAATGAAGTCACTGCTTTTGGACACATCCACCAAAGAAATTGGCATAGGGGTTTTTGAAAACCGCAGCTGCCTTTATGAAAGTTATATTGAAAGTGAGAAACATTACAACGCGGTTATAATGGGGATGATAGAAAAGGCGTTAAAAAAGGTAAGATTAAAGCCCTGTGAAATTGACGTATATGGCGCCACGCTTGGACCCGGTTCTTTTACGGGGATACGGGTGGGGATGGCTGTGGCAAAAGGGCTGGCTGACGGAAGCGGCGCCGCTTACTTTGGAGTTTCAACTCTTGATGTTCTTGCATATACGGGAGAAGGCTTGGGCGAGAAAAAAGTATCGCTGCTTGACGCAAGGCGTAATGAAGTTTATATGGGAGTTTATAAAAAAGCCGCCGCGGTATATGAACTGACCGCGAAGGAAAATATTGAAAAAGAAGTGAAAGGGTTGTGTGATATATATATTTTAGAGCGTGATATAAAACTGCTTGAAAACGCCGTAAAGAATAATAAAGGTAAAACAGTTATTATGGAACATATAAGCATGCAGTCATTTAATAATCTGTTAATGGACAATAAAAAGCGGGCTTCCAGACAGGCGGTATATTCCGCGGCGCCGCTTTA
Organism: Candidatus Goldiibacteriota bacterium; assembly: GCA_016937715.1. Classification (NCBI taxonomy): domain Bacteria; phylum Candidatus Goldiibacteriota; species Candidatus Goldiibacteriota bacterium. The sequence goes on along the minus strand of JAFGWA010000041.1, from coordinate 1,394 downwards.
CATACGCCAGTCAGACGCGGAAATTCACATAAAAAAGGTGAACAAATAATGGGGAAGATACGTCTTATGATTAAATCGGCAATGGCGGCAGGGCTTATCACCGGCGCGATAGAGGTAATTCTGTATATGGTGTATAAGGACGCGATAGCTACCGGTTTTCCGGGTTTCCCGCAGGATACGGACAGGGTGTTAACTCCGGTATGGCTTGCTGTGATTAACCTTATATTCGCTTTTGCGGCTGTATTAGTGTTCCAGACGGTAAATAAGGCCCTTCCGGGGGGTTTTTTCAGGAAAGGGCTGAATTTTTCTTTCATACTGATACTTTTAAGGGTGCTTCCGGAGGCCGGGTATTTTTACGCGGCATACGGTTTTGCCGATAAGAGGGCGTTTTTTATAATACTTTTACACTGCGCTTTTTCTCTGATTACAGGTTTTGTATTTTCCGGAAGTTATGAAGAGTTTGGTTTTAAGACAGAAAAAAATATTTCCAATATGGAGGATAGTAATGAAAAATAAACTGATTATCTGTGCTTTTGTAATGGTGCTTTTTTCCAAAGGGGTATATGCTGAAAATACAACCGCGCAGAAAACGCCTGAAGAGCCTGCTGTAAAGACATTCATGCAGGTGGGGGCTTTAGAGAAAAAAGACGGCGATAAATATATTTTAAGAAAGAAGTCCGGCGCGCTGGAGTTTTACCTTGATGAAAATACAATTATGTATTCAACGGAAAATGCCGCGCCTTTAGATTTAAAAGAAGGGCAGCTTGTCCTTGTAAAAGGCGCAAGAAATGCAAATGCCATGCTGGCTTCCACGGTACAGATATATAACAGCTGGGACGTTTATAGTTCCACAAAAAGCAGCCAGGCTGATGAAGGGCAGAATCTGCTTTCCGGTTTTTTAAAGGGAACCGTAGTCCGCCCAAAAAGTGAATCTGATGAGTACGAGTATCTTCAGAATAAATACCATACACAGCAGCTGCAAAATGATGACGCGCTGCAGAAGGAAGCGGCGGAACAGGGCAAATCCTCAGCTGAGGAATCAAAGGCTGATTACATAAGGCCTTTTTATATCAAAACAGCTGATAAAAGAGTTTATATGGTATTGTGCGATGGATCCACCCGTTTTACTTTGACGGATAAAAAGACTCAGGATGATATGAAGCCGGGAGACAGGCTGAAACTATATTTTAATAAACGTATCACGATAAGATATAAGAGCTATCCGGTTAAAATAGTCATTGATAAGGCTAAGTAACAGCTGACAAGTAACAGGTAACAAGTTACAAGTGTCAAATTGCAGTTTACAAGTTATTAGCTGTAGGTTATTAGCTGTAGGTTATTAGCTGTAGGTTATTAGCTGTAGGTTATTAGCTGTAGGTTATTAGCTGTAGGTT
>JAFGWA010000040.1 GCA_016937715.1 Candidatus Goldiibacteriota bacterium | reverse complement strand
GTAACAAGTAACAAGTAACAAGTAACAAGTAACAAGTAACAAGTAACAACTGTCAGGTAACAAGTTACAACTGACAGCTTAATACTTGCTACTTGCAACCTGTAACTTGTCAGCTGTTAACTGTTAGTTGTTCTTAATCTTATTCCAGAAAAAATTTATATGTTCTGACATAAGATTTTCTATGACTTCGGTCTTTTTCTTATAAAATTTAAGGACGTTATATTCTGTCAGCATGCCTATCAGCGTGTAAAAATATTCAAATGCCAGAAGTTTGGGGTCAAGGGTTTTAATTAGCCTTTTTTTAACAAGCATCCTGAATATATTTTCATAATATTTTATCCTCATCTTATGAAAATCAATTGAAAGTATTTCAAATGCCTTCACATCGCGGTACTGTTCCATTGTTATTATCCGCCAGACGCGCGCCATTAAAGGCTGTTCCATTACCTGTCTGAATTCAAGAAGGCAGCTGTTAAGCAGGGTATAACCGCTGCCGTTATTTAAAATTTGGTTTATATCAGATTCAGACAGCCTTGTGGCGTTGATGTTTTCCGCAAAATAAAAATAGATTTCGCTTAGCAGCGCTTCTTTGTTTATAAAATGGTGGTAAAGGGAGCTTTCTTTAAGCCCTGAAGCGGAAGTGATATCCCTTATGGAAACACAGCTGAAACCGTCTTTTGAGAACAATTCCACCGCGGTTTCAAATATCCTTTCTTTTGTACCGCGCCCTTTTGGCGTGATACTCTGTTCCGATAATATACTGTTCATAATATTCTCCTTATATGCAAACGCATATCACGGAGCATACTAACTGTGTAATAAAAAAAAGTCAAATTAAAATTTTTATTGACAAAGAATCGGACAGGGTGTATATATATTTACGAATATTAATTTTTTTTCGACTTATTGTTCTTTAAGACTGAAATTATCGCGGCTAACTTAAACTTTTTTTTGTATGGTCAAGTGAACGATTTCACAAAGTAACAAAATTAACTAACGGTACTGTTTTTTTGTGTGTTTTAAGGTGAATTATTTCACAAGAATTTATTTTATATATGGAGGCCTTTGTTATGACGACAGGGAAACAAGCTGTAGAACTTGATGCAAATCTTCTAAGTTTTATTGAGAAATGGAAAAGCCGTCCCGGCAGTGAAATTATGGTGCTGCACAAAGTTCAGGAAATTTATGGTTATGTTCCAAGGGAAGTCGCAATGGAAGTTTCCAGAATAATCGGGATTCCGCTTGCGAAAATTTATGGCATCATTACGTTTTATCACCTGTTTAAACTTAAAAAACCGGGTAAGAATCAGATCTCGGTCTGCATGGGAACTGCCTGTTATTTAAAAGGAGGCAATGACCTCATGATGGAAATAGAGGATCTTCTTGATGTGGGTATAAATTCAACAAGCCCCGACGGCCTTTTTTCACTTGAACTTGTACGCTGTGTCGGATGCTGCGGACTTGCTCCGGTAATGCTGGTTAACGGAAAAGTGTATGGAAACCTGAAAAAAGATATGCTTCCTGCGATATTCGCGGAATACAGAAAGCTGGAGGAGGATAAGACAAATGGCTAAAATGGGAAAGGGCGATCTTGCCAAATTCAGGAAAGATTTTAAGAAAAATATAAAAGGTGAAATAATGATATCAATGGGAACCTGCGGTATAGCTGCAGGGGCCGCCGTTATGTATAAAGTTATGGAAGATACATTAAAGGCAAACGGTATTACCAATATAGAATTAAGAAAAACCGGATGTCTTGGTATGTGTTTCTGCGAGCCGAATCTTGCTGTAAGAATAGAGGATATGCCGGAGATATTTTACGGCAATGTGGACGAAAATGTGGCGCAGTCCATTATTACAGAACATGTAATGAAAAAACACATATTAAAAAGCAATGTAATATTTATGCCGTCTAAAGATACCGGCAAAAATATATTTAAAGCAGTGGAGGCGGAAAAATGAACAGGAAATATTTTTTTATATGGGAGCCTGAAAAATCAAAACAGAATCAAATGTATAATGCCTTTTCAAAGGTAATTAATGAAAAGAACCTTCAGGAAAGGGCGGAAGTAATTAAGAGCCTTTTTGTAGGGCTTACAGCCGATGAACCTATTGTAAGAATTATGCCCGAAGGTTCTATTTATAAGGGGTTTACAGAAGCTGATGTGGAAAAAATAATAGAAAATGCTTTAAATGAAAAACCGTGCAGTTTTCTTTGCGACTGTGGAAATAAAAATTCCAAAGTTCCCGAAGCGGATTCGCAGAGCAAGCAGTTTAAAATAGTCTTAAGAAATGTGGGTTATATTGACCCCGAATCAATAGACGATTACATCATGCGCGGCGGATACAGCGGCGTGGAAAAAGCGCTGTTTGAAATGACACCGGATAAACTTATTACGGAAGTAAAAGCTTCCGGTTTAAGGGGGCGCGGAGGCGCTGGGTTCCCCACGGGTTTAAAGTGGGAACTTACAAGGCGCGAAAAAGACCCTGTTAAATATGTAATCTGTAACGCGGATGAGGGAGACCCCGGCGCGTACATGGACAGAAGTATAATGGAAGGCGATCCGCACAATCTTATAGAAGGAATGATACTTGGCGGTTATGCAATTGGAAGCAGCCAGGGTTATATATATATCAGGGCGGAATACCCGCTTGCAATTGAAAGGCTTGAAAAAGCCCTTACAGCGGCAAGGGAAAAAGGCCTTCTTGGTAATAATATACTTGGTTCTGATTTCAGTTTTGATATTGAATTAAGGTGGGGCGCGGGAGCTTTTGTCTGCGGAGAAGAAACCGCTTTAATCGCGTCTGTTGAAGGCAAAAGGGGAAACCCAAGGCCAAGGCCGCCGTTCCCGTCAGTATCAGGATTATGGAACAAACCTACTTTTATCAATAACGTTGAAACTTGGGCGAATATTCCCGTTATAGCGGAAAGGGGCGGCGCGTGGTTTGCGTCTATAGGGACGGAAAAATCCAAAGGAACAAAGGTTTTTGCGGTTACCGGAAAAGTAAGAAACCCCGGACTTGTGGAAGTTCCAATGGGTACAACAATAAGGGAAATAGTTTATGATATATGCGGCGGCATAAGCGGCGGCAAAAAATATAAAGCGGTTCAGACCGGCGGCCCTTCGGGAGGCGTTATACCGGAAAAATTCATGGACATGCAGGTGGATTACGAGTCCCTGCAGTCAATAGGTTCAATCATGGGTTCGGGCGGGCTTATTGTAATGGACGAAGACGACTGTATGGTGGACGTAAACAAGTTCTATCTTCAGTTTTCTGTGGATGAATCCTGCGGAAAGTGCGCTCCCTGCAGAATAGGCGGAAAACAGATTCTTGCCATACTTGAAAGGATTACAAAAGGCAGGGGTGAAGAAAAAGACCTGGAAAAAATCAGAAATATTTCCATGGCGATGCAGAAAGCTTCTCTCTGCGCGCTTGGGCAGACAACCCCGAATCCTGTAATTTCGTCGCTGACATACTTTAACGAAGAGTACATGGAGCATATAAGGGATAAAAAATGCGTGACCGGAAAGTGTAAAGACCTTGTAACATATACGATTATCAGCGATAAGTGCATAGGCTGCGGGCTTTGCGCGCAGAGGTGCCCTGTTAACTGTATAAGCGGTGAAAAGAGAAAACCGTATTTAATAGACCAGTCAAAATGCATAAAGTGCGGCGAGTGCTACGCGGTATGCAAATTCAGCGCCGTGAGCAGAGGATAAGGAGGAAATAAAATGATACAGGAAATTAAAACCGGAAAACTTATAGATGTGTTTATAAACGGCAGCAAAGTAACGGTGCATGAAGGCGTCACCATTCTTGAAGCCGCGTTAAAAGCAAATGTAAAGGTACCCACGTTATGCAAGCATCCTGATCTTGATGCCACCGCGTCCTGCGGGATATGCGTTGTAAAAGTTAAAAATAACAGAAAGTTATTAAGGGCTTGCTGCACAAAAGTGGAGCCGGGCATGGAAATTACAACGCATGACGGCGAGCTTTATGAAGTAAGAAAGAATGTCCTGGAACTTATTCTTTCCACCCATCCCAACGAGTGCCTTACGTGTTTAAGAAACGGAAACTGTGAGCTTCAGACGCTTTCAGAAGAATTCGGGATAAGAAGCAGGACTTATGAACCGATGATAAGGGAGCTTCCAAAGGATACATCAACAAAAGCGATAGTACTTGACCCGCGTAAATGCGTCGGCTGCGGGCGCTGTGTTGAAGTGTGCCAGAATATCCAGACTGTACATGCCTTAGAGTTTCTTGAAAGGGGTTTTGATACAAGAATGGCGCCTGCGGGCGATATTACGCTTTCGGAAAGCCCTTGTATAAAGTGCGGACAGTGCGCCGCGCACTGCCCGGTGGGAGCCCTTGTTGAATTTGACGAAGTGGACAAAGTTTGGGCGGCGTTGAGAAATCCGGAACTTCACTGCGTGGCGCAGATAGCGCCTGCGGTAAGGGTGGCATTTGGCGAAGGGTTTGATATGCAGCCGGGTGAGATAGTTACAAAGAAAATATACGCGCTTTTAAGAAAACTTGGTTTTAAAGCCGCTTTTGACACCAACTTTGCGGCCGACCTGACAATTATGGAAGAAGCTTCGGAGTTTGTTAAAAAGTATACAACCGATAAAAAAGCCCTTCCGCTTATCACATCGTGCTGCCCGTCTTGGGTTGATTTTATGGAAAAATATTACCCGGATTTAATAGAGAATTTTTCCACATGTAAATCGCCTCACGAAATGCTTGGGGCAGTGGCAAAGACCTATTATGCCCAGAAAATCGGGGTTGACCCTTCAAAGGTATTTGTAGTGTCAATAATGCCGTGTACATCAAAGAAATATGAAATACAGCGCTGCGAAGAAATGCGTTCCAGCGGATTCCAGGATGTTGACATATCCCTTACAACAAGGGAATTTGTACGCATGACAAAATCAAGCGGTATTGATTTTAAAACGCTGCCTCCGGAAGATGTTGATTCAATGCTTGGAACATATACAGGCGCCGGTACTATATTTGGAGCGACAGGCGGCGTTATGGAAGCGGCTATAAGGACAGCTTATTTCTTTGTTACGGGAAAGAACTTAGAAAATATTGATGTATTTGCGGTAAGGGGTTTGTCCGGCGTTAAGACAGGGGTTGTTGATGTTGCCGGAAATAAAGTAAGCGTTGCGGTAGCGCACGGTACAGGCAATGTAAGGCATGTACTTGATGAAATCAGAAAAGCAAAACAGGAAGGAAAGCCCATGCCTTATGATTTTATAGAGGTTATGGCGTGTGAAGGCGGCTGTATAGCCGGCGGCGGACAGCCGTATATGGTTACAAATGAAATACGCAAACAAAGGACAGAAGGTATATACAAGGATGACGCGGAATCTGAAATCAGGGTGTCCCATGAAAATCCGGATATCAAGAAACTGTATGAAGAATTCCTTGAAAAGCCGTTAAGCCACAAGTCACACAAGCTGCTGCATACAAAGTATACTCCAAGGCCGCTTTACTACAAATAATTTCTGTAATATAAAAAGGGCGGCTTAATGGCCGCCCTTTTTTTTTATCTTGTATTAAGAGGTTATTATGATATACTACAAAAAAGGTGATATAATAAAATTCACGATGCTTCCGGATTAAAAAAAGGCTGGTGCATAATGCGCAGGGAAAAAGATTTCATAGGGGAATTACAGATTCCGAATGACGCTCTTTACGGCATTAATGGCGCAAGGGCGCGGGAAAATTTTGGGGATTTTGGCGAAGGTACTGACCCGCTGTTTATAAAAGCATTCTTATTGGTAAAAAAAGCGTGCGCGCTTGCCAGCCATGAAAATGGATACCTGTCTGACATAAAAACCAAAATGATAACCGATGCCGTGGATGAATTGATAAAAGGGGATGATAACAATCAGGTGATAGTTAACCCCATATCCGGCGGCGCGGGAACTCCCATGAACATGAACATAAACGAACTTATAGCAAACAAAGCCCTTGTATTAAACGGGTACAAGCCGGGCGATTACCATATTTTAAGCCCTGTGGATGACGTTAACCTGCACCAGTCCACCAATGACACGTATCCTTCCGCCTTTAAAACGGCGGTAATGTTTTATTTAAAAGAGCTGGAACCGGCGCTTGCGTCATTGCAGGATTCCCTGCAGGAAAAAGAAAAAGAGTATTCAGACGTAATAAAATTAGGGCGCACAGAGCTTATGGACGCGCTGCCCATGACCGTGGGCATGCAGTTTTCCGCGTACGCGGAAGCCATAGCGCGCGACCGCTGGCGGGTGTTTAAAGCAAACGAAAGGATAAAAACTTTAAACCTTGGCGGCACGGCAACAGGCACGGGTTTTAACGCGCCGCAGAAGTATATTTTCTCGGCGGTAAACAAACTTCGGGAAATTACAGGCCTTAATATCAGCAGGGCGGAAAATCTTGTGGATGCCACGCAGAATCTGGACTCTGTGGTTGAGGTGATGGCAATTGTAAAGACCGCATCTGTTAACCTTATGAAAATCGCGGGTGATTTAAGGCTGCAGTCCGGCGGTCCGGACGGCGGTATAGGGGAATTTATTCTGCCCGCGGTTCAGGAAGGTTCGTCCATTATGCCGGGCAAGGTAAACCCGGTTATTCCGGAATTTGTCCAGCAGGCATCCATGCTTATAATGGGCAACGACTCTGTAATATCCAATGCCGCGTCACAGGGCAACTTTGAACTTAACCAGTTTTACCCCCTTGTTGCCGCGTTAAGTTTAAAAAATCTGTGGATGCTTACCCATTCTATAAAGCTGCTTGACCGGGGATGTATTAAGGGCTTAAAACTTAACAGGGAAAAAGTTGCTTCAAATTTATCATCTTCGGTTGCGGTTTTAACATACCTTAGCCAATACATCGGCCATGATAAAGCCGCGGTTTTTTACCAGAGGTATAAAAACGGTGAAAAGGATATAAAAAAGATGGTTACAGAATCCGGATTAATAGATAATAAGACCTACGATGAACTTGTAAATTCCAACAGGTTTAAAATGACAGGGCTAAAGGATGGCGATAAATGAACCAGACACCGGCAGCTAACAGGTTACAAATAGGGATCTTTGGAAGGCGCAATGCTGGTAAATCCAGCCTTATTAACGCCCTTACAGGGCAGAATACAGCCATTGTTGACACCACCCCCGGTACTACCACTGACCCGGTAGGAAAGGCCATGGAAATAGCCGGTATTGGCCCGGTGTTTATTTATGACACCGCGGGGATAGATGATGTGGGCGAGCTTGGCGGTAAGAGGGTGGCAAGAACCAAAGAAGTTATCCACAAAATAAATCTGGCAGTTGTAGTGACCACGTTTTCCACATTTGATAATCTGGAATCAGAGCTGATAGCAGAGCTTAAAAAGACGGTTGATTCAGTGGTGGTAGTTTTCAACAAAAGTGATGTTGCTGTAAGGGATGAAGAAAAAGAAAATGCATTAAAACAAAAGGGAATATCCTATATTTCTTTAAGTTGTACAACAAGGGAAAACATTGATAAATTCAGAACTATGCTGGTGGAAACCGGTTCTAAAATTAATGTGGAAAACTCCACCATCATCGGCGATCTTATAAATCAGGGAGATGTGGTTATGCTTGTAGTGCCGATTGACCTTGGTGCGCCAAAGGGCAGGCTTATACTGCCGCAGGTTCAGGTTATCAGGGATATTCTGGATAACGACGCTGTAACAGTTACGGTTAAAGAAAGGGAGCTTGTGCACGCCCTGGAAGAACTTAAAAATCCGCCGGCTCTTGTTATATGCGATTCGCAGGTGGTGCTTAAAGTGTCCGGGGATGTCCCTGATTCAATCCCGCTTACCACCTTTTCCATACTGTTCTCACGTTTAAAGGGAGATTTTAAGGAATTTGTTAACGGCACAAGGCATATAGATAAACTGAAAGACGGCGATAGGGTATTAATTATGGAAGCGTGCACGCATCACGCCCAGTCAGATGACATAGGCAGGGTAAAGATACCAAGATGGATAAGGCAGTACACGGGAAAAAACCTTGAATTTGACATCGTTACCGGCCCGTATATGGACAAAGACCTGTCAAAGTATGGCCTTATTATTTCCTGCGGCGCGTGCATGATAAACCGCAAAGAGATGCTGTCCAGGATAGATTCATCCAAAAATGTATCTGTTCCGATAACAAATTATGGAATGGCAATTTCATACACGCAGGGTGTTTTTGAAAGGGTTGTGAAACCCTTTAAGGTTTAATAAATCGGTTTTGTAGGGACATCTATGTAAAAAACAGTCAATAAAAAAAGTATCCCTATATGAAAATTAAGCGTAAATTTTCATTGACTGTACTC